>CALGNW010000218.1 GCA_937958345.1 uncultured Neomegalonema sp.
CGCTGAACTGCTCTTCGAGGTGATCTCCCAGCGATACGAGCGCGGGTCGATCATCATTACGTCCAACCTGCCGTTTGACGAGTGGACAGAAGTCTTCGGGTCGGAGCGTCTCACCGGAGCGATCCTCGACCGCCTGACCCATCATGTTCATATCCTTGAGATGAATGGCGAGAGCTATCGGCTGAACCAGAGCCGCAAAGCCAAGCTTCTTAAATCCTGAAGAATCAATGCCTGGTAATTTGGCCTTCGGCCAATGCGCCCTGGCACCCGTCAGCTTCTTGGCGAGCACGCGCGCCAGGGCGCGGCGCTCAACTGGCCAATTTTACTCCGCGATACTGACCGTTTTTACGCCGCGATTGACACCGAAACGAATGGAGAATGCGCGGCAGTTTCGCGGCAGAAACGTGAGAACAAAAAATGAATATATGAACAAAAGTGAACAAAAAAATGTATTAAATCAAATATTTAAGTCAAACGCGCAGCGTTGAGGTCGCTGTCCGGTAACACGGGTGGAAGTTCGAGTCTTCTCGACCGCACCACTAAACCTGATGTAGGGTCCCATCTCGGGTTGGGTCGTCTGATCGGTTTGACAGTGGCAAATACGGAAAACGATATTCGTACCCCTATTTCTCCACGCACTGCTTTGCTGTTGGAGGATGATCGGCTTTTGGCGAAGTATTTTGCGAAAATGCTGGCGCAGGCAGGCGTGGCGCATGTTGAGATATGCCACGATAATGTCTCGGCGCTTGCCGCAATCGACACCCTCGAACTGGATGCTGCCTTCGTTGATGTGGGGTTGGCCGTCGGGACGTCGGAAGTGACGGCGGACGCGCTGGCCGCGCGCAACATACCCTTTGTCTTCCTGTCCGGGCGCTGGTTGCCCGACGCGTTGGCGGCAAAATTTCCCGATAGGGAAACATTGATAAAGCCCGTTAGAAAGGCCGCCATCGAAGCGACGCTTGCAAAACTGGCCTGAGCTTTTCGGCTATTACTGCGGGGCGAGCGTATCGGAAAAGGGTAAGTTGCTCTTTGCACGGAAGCGAGCCCGCCAAATCTCTCGGCAAACCATGACCCCCGCCCCGATTTAATGCAGGGCGGACGCGTCTTCGAGGGCGAGGTCGCCCGGTGTCCAGAACGACCGCGTTTCACGTTTGATATTGGGCAAATCGTCCTCGCAGGGCCGGTTCATCTCGACACGCGTCTGGGCGATGAGCAGGACGGCCTGCGCATGCATTTTCATCGAAGCGCGGACGTGGAGCCAGCCTTGCTGATCCGTCCACGGACTTGCCGCCTCTAACACGTTGGCGAGTTCGTCGGTATGCACACCGATGTCGAATGCGCGCGGCTCACTGCCGAGGTCAAGCTGACAACCCAGAAACATCTCTTTTTCATCGACCCGAAGCGGCGAGAGGATCAACAGGTTCCAGAACAGCTTGCCGCATTTTCGCTGATTCAGAATGCAGGCCGTAGCCGGTTTCATCTGTCGAACCGCTTTCCTGATCTTCGTCAGCTCGGTCTTCGGGGTTTTCGCGCACTGCAACAGTCTGCAGTTGCGGCCAACCATCTCGTGCTCGGTATACCCGGTGATTTCCTCGCATTGCTCGTTTGCGAAGATCAGGGGGCAATCTGGCTGAAGGGGATTAGCCAGCGAAATCGAAAGCGGGCTTCGCTTAAAGGCCTCGAACGAATGTCTATCGACTCTGATCATGGCTTTCGTATCCGACTATGCGTTTCCATGCGTTAGTTAAGGAGTTACAACCACTAACTACCTGTTAATTTAAGCCCGAGGTGGTAACAATAATCCAAAAAATGTTTGAATTTTCCGCTCTTTCCGTTCAATTTTCTCCAAATTGGATAGTTAATTCAAGGCCTCGCACTTTAAGAGCGATTGTTCTTATGTCTTAATTTTGTAGCCAAAGCATAAAACGAATCAAGAGAACGGGCATGATTTGACGCCTCTTTTTTCTGCCTTCCAGGCTCGGGCGGCGATACGCCGGATTCCGGCTTAAATTCAAATGTTCCAACCGGAACGATGCCTGGGAGGTCTGAAAAAGGGGATTGAAGGCTTAGATCGCGGTAGAAGTATGAATATTATTCGCCCTCTACATTGCCTAGAGCACAGGTTCACATTACTGTGAACGGGAAGTGTGACGCGAAGCCGTTTATTTCCGGCGGTTGGCTGTTCACTTGGGGGCACGCGTCGTGAGCGACATCAAATCCGGGAACCGCGGACTCGCTGAGACGGTGGTTGGCGTCGGCGCGTCGGCGGGCGGATTGGAAGCTCTCGAAAAGCTGTTGGACGGCACGAAGGCGGACGGGCTCTGTGCCTATGTCGTGGTTACGCACCTGTCGCCTAATTTCAAAAGCCTGCTGGATGAATTGCTGCAACGTCACACCGCGATGGAAGTGGTCATCATCGAGGATGGCATGACCATCCGGGCTGATGTCGTCTATGTGATGCCGCCCAACGTGGAAATGATCGTGAACGAGGGCAAGCTGTGTCTCAGCCGCCGGGAGCAGGGGCCGGTCCAGACACTGCCGATTAACATCTTCTTTTCTTCACTGGCGCGCGAGTACGGGTCGCGGGCGATTGCGGTCATCTTATCCGGCTCGGGCAGTGACGGATCGCGAGGCGTAGAAGAAATCCGGAGCGCCGGTGGCCTGGTGATTGTCCAAAATCCGGATACTGCGCGCTTTGAAAGCATGCCCCGCGCGGCGATTGCCAGCGGTATCAAAACCCATGTGACCGAAGCCGAAAAAATCGGGGCCGTGATTGCGGCGCGGTCCGCCGGCGGTTTGCTGACGTCGCTTCCGCCCTCGATTGCCGGGAATGAGACGGATGAACGGGCCGACAAGCTGGCGAAAATCCTCCAGCATATCTACGTCAAGTCGAACGTGGATTTTTCGCTTTATAAACTGACCACTATTTACCGCCGCGTCCGGCGCAGGATGCTGACGCGCGGCCACCAAAATCTCGAGCAATACTACGAAGATCTGCAAAACGATCCGAAAGAGTTCGCCGATCTGACAGATGATTTGCTGATTTCAGTCACCGAATTCTATCGGGACAAAGAAGCTTTCGACTTCATGGTGACGCACATTATCCCCGATCTTGTGGCCAAATCGAGTGAGTCAAAGCGCCTTCGTATTTGGGTGACGGCCTGCTCGACCGGTGAAGAAGCCTATACGATTGCGGTCCTGATCTATCTGGAAAGCCGCCGTCAGGGAAAACGGGTCGATCCGCAGATTTACGCAACCGACCTTAAGCAGTCCTCGATCCAGCATGCGGGTGCGGGCATTTACTCGGCGCGGCAGATTGCGAACCTGCCCGAAGAGGGACGCGATCTTTGTTTCGAGGATATCGGTGATGATGAATACCGCATCATCCAACCGATCCGCGGCTGGCTCGTTTTTGCCGAGCACAATATCCTGCGTGACCCGCCCTTTACGCGGCTGGATCTGATTACATGCCGGAATATGCTGATCTATTTCGAGCAGGAGGCGCAGCATAAAATCCTGTCACTGCTGAATTTCGGATTGCGGGATCAGGGTATTCTGTTCCTGGGGCGCAGCGAGAGCCTCGGGGTGCTGGAGGATGATTTTCACGCCGTCAGTCAAAGTGCGCGGGTTTACCGTAAGACCGGCGCGTCGGCCTCGGTCCGGTTGTCGATCGGCAGCAGGCTGGCGAGCGCGGATGAACAGATTAACGGAAAGAGGCAGTTCGGCAGCAGTTCGTTGCCCATTACAACCGGAAAACCAAGGCTTGGCCCTGCTTATGCGGCGCTGATTGATGCGTTCATCCCGACCGGTGCGCTGGTGACGACCAACCGTGAAGTGCTGCATCTATTCGGCTCGGCAGACGAATTTCTGCGTCCGCCTAAGGGCGCGATGGACCCTGATATTCTGAAAATGGCCGCGCCGGAACTGCGCGTTCCGATTGCCGCAGCGATTGACCGGGCCAGAAACGAAAAGGGCGAAGTGGTCTTCCGCAATGTGGAAGTGATCGAAGATTCCGGCCCCAGCCGCTTTAACCTGCGGGTGGTTCCGTTGGTTTCGCCGACGGTCGGCGACATCAAGCACCTGTTTGTCGGGTTCGAGAAGGACCTGACCGAACCGGCAGCCGTGCCGATTAGCGGCGCGCAGCTGTTGGATGCGTCGTCGCTTGAGACGGAACGTGTTTCTTCGCTGGAGCGGGAACTTGCAGGGACCCGCGAAAACCTGCAGGCGACGATTGAAGAGGTCGAAACCTCGAACGAGGAACTGCAGTCAACCAACGAAGAACTGATGGCCTCGAACGAGGAACTGCAATCGACCAACGAGGAGCTTCAATCGGTCAACGAGGAACTCTACACCGTTAACGGCGAGTATCAGAAAAAGAATGACGAGCTTGAGGAAGTCACGCGGGACATCGACAATCTGATTTCGTCAACCGAGATCGGTGTCTTGTTTGTCGACGGTGAACTGCACATGCGCCGTTTCACGGACGCGATCACGTCGGTTCTGAACGTTGTGCCCGCAGACATTGGCCGCTCCCTTCCTGACATTACCCACCGTCTTGTCGGAGTTGATCTTGCGGGGCTGATTTCGACTGTGCTGAACGAACGGCGTCTTCATTCGGTCGAAGTGCGTGATGAGGATGATGTCTGGTGGCAGGTGCGGGTCATTCCTCTGGCAGCAAAAAAAGGGCGCGGCGACGGCGCCGTTGTCACCATCTATAACGTCACCGATTTGCGGCAGGCCAAAATGTCCGCCGAGGACCGGTTGCAGGATCTGCGTATTGTCGCAAAACTCACAGGCGCGGGGGCGATCCGCCAGCGGCCTGACGGCAGCTTTGATACCGCTCAGGAGGGCTGGTGTACGCTCAGCGGGCAGCGGGATGAGGCGACGCTGGATTTCGGCTGGATCGAGGCCGCACACCCCGACAACCGTGACCGCCTGATGCGTTTCTGGAAAGAAGCGGTTCCTGATCCCGAGGTTCCCTTGCAGACGCATGTGCGGGTCCGATCCCATGGAGATGAATTCTATCGTCACATCACTCTGCTCTCGACGCCTGAATTCGGCGAGGGCGAGCAGCTTAACGGCTGGATCACAGTGGCGATTGATGTTGAGGACGCGGTGCAATCGAACGAGATTGTGCGCGACGCAGAGATTATTCTGCACAAGACGCTCGATATTCTGCCGTCCCGCGTTTCGTATGTCGACCGCGAGTGGCGCTATCGTTATGTAAACCGCGCTTACGAGGATGGGTTCGGCGTTACCCGCCGGGATGTCCTGTCGAAAAAAGTCGAAGATGTTCTGCCGCCCGAAATCTTTGCGCAGAGCATCTCGCCAATTCAGCAGGCATTGGCCGGAGAGCCGACCGAGACGACCGTTCGCGGGTTCTCCGAGGTTGGAGACGAGGAAATTCTCCACATTCACTACGAACCGGATATTCAGGCCGACGGCAGTGCCGCAGGGCTGGCAATGTCGGTGCGGGACATCACGAACGCCGTTGGTAAAATTGATGATAACCTGCAAAGCAAGGCGCTGGTTACGCATGCTCTGACGAAATCGTCGCTTTGCTTTGTGACGCTGCAGAATGCGAATTCCGCGTTCTCGTTCGTGTCGGACAGCGTGACGGCTCTGACCGGATTTTCGGTTCTTGAACTGAGGAAAAAATCCCTCGTCGATCTGTTGCCGGAGTTCGATTCCCAGCGTCTTGAAGAATTGATGCAGCGTGCCTCGAAACTCGGAGAGGAGTTTGCGGACGAAGCCACCTTTATGATTACCCGAACGGGTGACAGCGTCGATGTTGAAATTGAAGTCGGCAGATTGCGGCACGATGCGGCTGGCGAGATTATCGTGGTTATTCGGGACCGCACAGTTTCGCGGGGTGCAGAGGCGGCATTGCGGCGGCGTACCGAGCAACTGTCGCAGTCTAACCGGATGCTGGAAATCTTTGCCGCAGCCGCGACACATGAACTGACCAGCCCCTTGCGGCGCGTATCCAAATTCTCCGAACTGCTCAAGTCGGATTACAAGGACGTACTGGACAAAGAGGGCGCCGAATTCCTCGATCTGATTGTCGATGAAACCACGCGCATGCGGCGCACTATCGACAGCGTCATGGAGCTTGCACGCTTGGAGCGCGTTGACCTGAAGCTGGCCGACGTTGATTTGGCGGCGGTAATCGTTGCGGCCAATTCGGAGCTCGTCGAGCAAATCGACCAGTCAAAAGCGTCGATTGAGACGAATTCATTGCCGGTTGTGCTTGGTGATCAGAACCAGCTCGCCATCCTGTTCCGCAACCTGCTAGCGAATGCGATCACGCATGTGCGCCCGGGTGTGAAGCCGGTCGTGTCGATCAATTGCACGCAAGCGGAGGGTTTTGCCGTCATTGATATTGCCGATAACGGACGCGGGATTGCCTCGGGCCGCGAGGCCGATGTCTTCCTGCCATTTGTGCGGGTGGATAGCGCCAAGGAGTCTATCGGAATGGGGCTTGCCCTGTGCCGCCGCATTGCCGAGGCGCATGGCGGCACGTTGGAACTGAAACGCTCAACCCCCGAGGGATCAGTCTTTCAGCTTAGACTGCGACTTCGCGCAGCGAACGATGGTTAGTATTTGAAACCTGCGAAATGCAGGATGGCGGGAAAGTGATTTTGACGCGCGTGCCCAGTCCCTTGCGGCTGGTAACGGTCAGCGTTCCGCCATGTTCGCTGACGAGGGCATCGGCGATGGTCAGGCCCAGTCCGGTCCCCTGCTTGGCAAGGTTCGGATCGCCGCTCGCCTGACCGAAGGGCGTCAGGGCGCGTTTGAGTTCGCCGCGTGTCATGCCGAGGCCCTGATCGACAATGTGAATTTCAAGGGCGTCATCGTGCATGCGGGTGATGACGGAAATCAGCCCGCCTTCAGGGCTGAACTTCACGGCATTGGAAAAGATGTTGATGAAAATTTGCCCCAGCGCGGTCGGGTCGGCCAATAGCAGGGCGTCATCGTGACCGAAGCGGATAAACGATTCGAGGTTTTGCTTATCCATCAGAGGCTGCAAAATCTCGACTTGTCGGTTGATGAAATCTTCGGGTTCCAGCCACTCGCGCGCAAGGGTGTATTTTTTCTGCTCGATCTTTGCGAGATCCAGAATGTTGTTGATGATCGACAGAAGATGCTGGGCACTCTCTGCGATAATGCCCGAATACTCCTCGGTCCGTTCGTGGGTTTGAGGGCCCATGATCGACAGTTTCATCGCCTCGGAAAATCCGATGATCGCGTTGAGCGGCGTGCGCAGATCGTGGCTCATACAGGCGAGAAAGGCGCTTTTCGCTTCGCTGCCCTTTTGCGCGGCATCCGCCAAACGCAGTAACTCCTGCTCTTTTTTGAAGGCGGCGAAAACATGCCGGATCGTGCGCTTTAAGGTTTTCTCGTCGATGTCATCCTTGGGAATGAAGTCATACGCGCCTGCGGCGATAACTTCCTCCTGTGTGGCATCATCCGCCGTCGCGCTGACAACGACGACCGGGAACGGTTGCGTTTTCGAGCGGCCCTCACTGAACAATCTGGTCCCGTCGTTGCCGTTCAGGTTCAGGTCAACAAACACGATGTCGAGGTCTTGATCGGTTAGGGCCGCTTTGCCGGATTCAAAACCGTCATATATTTCGATTGCCCAGGAATCATGGGTGATTTTTTGGAGAAACCGTTGGAGGAGGCGGGCGTCGGCGTGATCGTCTTCGATAATTGCACATTTTATCTGTGAACCATGCATAGTAGCCTAAATCCGCGTGCTGCCTGACTGTCGTTGTTTCAGACCGTACCATGGCAGATTGAGCCGATCACGCTCTATATGTAGAGAATTCAATCAACTTTATTGCGGTTAAGCAGGTGAATGTAAGAAATGATCAACACTATCTTAAGAAAGAGCTTCAAGCTCTTTTGGAGAGTGATGATCGTATCCTTGTATTCCTTCAGGACACCGCCCTTGACGGAATTTGGTATCAGGATTTCCGGCACCCCGAACATGAATGGGTTAGCCCCGGTTTTTGGGTGGGGCTTGGATATGACCCCGCTGACACGTTCCGGCACCCCCAACGCCGCGAGGATATTACCTATCCTCGGGACCTGAAATTGATGCGGAAGCATTTCGAAATGCATCGCGATAAAGCCGATGAGCCTTACGAGCAGGTTATCCGCTATCGCCACAGGGATGGGTCGACCGTAAATTTCCGCTGCCGCGCGACCGCGGTGCGGAACAGCGACGGAGAGGTCACACATGTGCTGGGAACGCATGTCAGACTGACCGGTTTGAAAGACGGCGCACCCGACGAGACCGGCGGAATAAAGAGCGATACGGCCAGCCGCCTGAAGACGGTGTTTCTGACCGATCTAAGCCATGATTTGCGCACGCCGTTGAACAGTTTGCTGGCGATGGCGGAGGTCTTGGCGTCGACCCCGTTGGAACCGGATCAGCGGGAAATGCTTGATGACATGACACAGGCCGGCGAACAGCTGACCAACCTGCTTTCGGATATGGTGGATATTGCCAAGATCGAGTCGGGTGAATTCAGCATGGAGCGTGAAGTTTTCTCGCCTGCCAATCTGCTTCGCGATGTCGAGGCGGCCCTGTCTGATGCGGCGGGCGTAAAGGGGCTGCGGCTGTTTACCGAGTTTCCCGCCGGTACGGATGTCAGCGTGATCGGTGCTGCAAAACGTATCCGGCAGGTGGTGATCAATCTCGTCTCCAATGCCATCATGTACACCCCGACCGGCTCGGTTATGCTGGCGGCATCGATGATCCCTTCTGACGCGCAGGAGGAAGCAGAGCTGACAATCCGTATCACGGATACCGGACCCGGCGTGCCCGACAAACTGAAGCCTCAGGTGTTGCGCCGGTTCGAGACTGATCCGGGGTATCTGTTTGCCAGCTCGCAGGGGCTGGGGATGGGGTTGTCGATCGCGGATACGATTTGCAGGCTGCACGGCGGCACATTGACCGTGCGGGATTCGCCGGTTGGCGGCGCGGAAGTTAGCGCGGTATTCAAGGTTCTCAAGGCTGGGGCTGTACGGGATGTGCCGCAGGATTCGTCGGTCAGGCCGTTCCGTGGCATGAAGATGCTGATTGCCGAGGATGTGCTGTTGAACCGCCGCTCGCTCAAGCAATTACTGGCGGATACGGATATCGAGCTGACCTTTGCGATGAACGGCGAAGAGGCACTGAGATTGCTGAAGGACGGTGCGTTCGAGGTCGCGCTGATCGACCTGCGCATGCCCCGTATGAGCGGGCTGGAGGTGCTGGAAGAATACCGCGTCTTTGAAAAACAGCAATCGCGCCAGCGCCTCTACGCCATCGCATGCAGCGCGTATATCACGGCTGAAGGCTGGCCGGAATGCGAAGCCGCAGGCTTTCAGGAT
>CALGNW010000219.1 GCA_937958345.1 uncultured Neomegalonema sp.
CCGCCCTTTGGCATCGAGAACGGGTTGTGCGAGAAATCGACTTTCTTGTTTTCGTCGTCCCATTCATACATCGGGAAATCGACGATCCAGCACAGCTCGAACCGATCCTTATCGGCAAGGCCGAGGTCATCCGCGATCACATTCCGCGCGCGGCCCGCAACATCGACAAAAGATTTCGGCTCACCGCCAAGGAAGAACGCGGCATCCCCTGCGCCAAGGCCTAGTTGAGCGCGAATGGCTTCGGTGCGTTCGGGTCCGATATTCTTTGCAAGCGGTCCAGCGCCCTCAATGCCGCTGCCATCCTCGGCCTCGCGCCAGAGAATATAGCCCATCCCCGGCAAACCCTCTTTTTGCGCAAACGCGTTCATGCGGTCACAGAATTTGCGGCTGCCGCCCTTCGGTGCAGGAATCGCGCGAATTTCCGTGCCGTCTTTTTCCAGGATAGACGCGAAAATCTTAAAGCCTGAGTCTGCGAAATGCTCGCTCACGACCTGCATCTCAATCGGGTTGCGCAGGTCAGGTTTGTCCGAGCCGTATTTGGCCATCGCCTCGGCGTAAGGGATTTGGCGGAACTCCTGCGTCACCGGACGCCCGCCGCCGAATTTTTCGAACACGCCGCGAATGACAGGCTCCATCGTGCCCAGCACGTCTTGCTGCTCGACAAAGCTCATTTCCAAATCGAGTTGATAAAACTCACCCGGCGAGCGGTCGGCGCGGGGGTCTTCATCGCGGAAACACGGCGCAATCTGGAAATAACGGTCAAAGCCCGCAACCATGATGAGCTGTTTGAACTGCTGCGGCGCTTGGGGCAGGGCGTAGAACTTACCCTGATGCAAACGGCTCGGAACCAAAAAGTCCCGTGCGCCCTCGGGTGAAGACGCGGTCAGAATTGGCGTTTGATACTCGGTGAACCCAACCTCTGCCATCGCGTTGCGGGCATGGGTAAAGACACGCGAGCGCAGTTTGATGTTCTCGTGCAGCCCCTCGCGGCGCAGATCGAGGAAGCGGTATTTCAACCGGGTCTCTTCAGGATAGTCCTGCTCGCCAAAGACGGGCAGCGGCAGTTCTTCGGCCTTGCCCAGCACTTCGAGGTCACGAACAAAAACTTCGACCTCTCCGGTGGGAATTTTGTCGTTGACCAGTTCGGGGTCGCGGGCCTTGACCGTCCCGTCGATGCGAATGACCCATTCAGAGCGGCAAGCCTCGACGTCCTTAAAGGCGGGACTGTCGGAATCGGCCAGAACCTGCGTCATGCCGTAGTGGTCGCGAAGGTCGATGAAGAGTACGCCCCCGTGATCGCGCACGCGGTGAACCCAGCCCGAAAGGCGGATATTATCGCCGACATGCTCTTTGCGGAGTTCGTCACAACGGTGGGTGCGATAGGCGTGCATGGCGGACCTCAAAAAACACGAAAAAGGGCGCGCGATGATGAGCGCCCTGCGGGCTTGGGTACACTTGTTTAGCGGCGCTATGTCAAGGGTTACGCGGCCCGCAGAGGGACTCTCACCCCTGCGATTTGCTCTATTTTCATGTCAATTTTGCATGGCGGCGCGGGCCGGATCGGCGCATGAAGGTTTCATGCGCATGTTGATCTCCTTCGCTGCTCTTTTTCTGTCTGCGGCGCTATTGCAGTTTTCGTCCGGCGGAGTCGGGCCGTTGGATGCGTTGACGGGCCTGAATATAGGGTTCTCCAAGGCCGAAGTGGGCTTTCTCGGATCGGCGCATTTTCTGGGGTTCTTTATCGGGTGCTGGTGGGCACCGCGATTGATGGGAAGCGTCGGCCACAGCCGCGCTTTCGCAGTCTTCACGTCGATGGGCGCGATTGGAATGGCCGCCCATGTTGTTGTGACGGACCCGAACTGGTGGGCGTTGTTCCGAATCGCTTCCGGTATTTGCGTGGCCGGCTGTTATACGGTGATCGAGGCGTGGTTGCAGGCGAAGGTCACGAACGAAACACGGGGCCGTGCCATGGGCACGTATCGGGTCGTCGACATGGGCGCGTCACTGATTGCACAGTTTATGATCGGCTCTTTGGCCAATCTGGAAACCTACATCGCCTATAACCTGCTGACGATCCTGTGTTGTGCGTCGCTTTTGCCCCTGGCGCTGACGAAAGTGCCCCAGCCCGAGACGCCCAAGGCAACGCGGTTGCGCCCGATGATGGCCTGGCGTGCCTCGCCGCTTGCGGTTGCGGGCGTGATCGTTGCCGCGTTGTCCTCGGCTGCATTTCGGATGGTTGGCCCGATTTACGGTCAGGATGTCGGCCTTGCTCCCCAGCAGATCGGGTATTTCCTTGCCGCATTCGTTGCGGGAGGGGCGCTGGCGCAATTTCCGGTCGGCTGGCTTGCGGACAAATATGACCGTCGTTGGATCATGGTTGCCCTTTCTGTTGCGGCCATCTGCGCATCCGCTGTGACAATCTATGCGTCGGATCTCGGCGTCGGAAGCGTCATGCTGACGTCGGCCCTGTTCGGTTTGACGACCTTTCCGATTTATTCGGTTGCCGCAGCGCACGCCCATGACTTTGCGAGCAACGATCAGCGCGTCGAATTATCCGCCGCCCTGATGTTTTTCTATGCTGTCGGGGCGATTGCTGCGCCCTTCGCAGCCTCGACGTTGATCGAGGCGTATGGTCCGCCAGCCTTTTTTGTGCTGATGGCTGCCGGACACGCTCTGCTTGTCATTTTCGGTTTAGCCCGCATGCGGGTGCGCGAAACCCCGATCGAGCGGACCCCCTATGTCTATGCTCCCCGTACCAGTTTCACCGTGGGTAAATTGATGGCGCGCTTGCGAAACCGCTGATTCCCTGACGCCGATGGTCTGGGAACCGGCGTACAATGCCGCCGTCGCCGCGCTTGCTGTCGCTCAGGCGCACTTGAGAGCAGAGGGGCGGAGGAATAGGGTCCGCCGTATTGAACCGAAGCAAACGAAGGAGAAACCCATGCCGGGCCAGTTATTTTCCGCGGGAAGCGCCGTTCCCTCGATGACCTTTCAGACGGTCGGAAACGGCGATGTCACCGTTGGCGGGGCGAAGGACCGCTGGACGCTGTTCGTTGTCTATCGCGGTAAGCATTGCGGACGATGCAAGCCTTACCTGACCAAGCTGGAAGGCATGAAAGCGGATTGGGAGGCTGCGGGGTTTGATGTTGTCGCCGTTTCCGCCGATCCGCTGGAAAAGGCGCAGGCTGATGTTGCGGAATACGGTTGGACGTTTCCGGTCGGGTACGATCTGACCGAAGATCAGATGCGCGGCCTCGGGTTGTATATCAGTTCACCTTTGACGGCGGGCGAGACGGACCGGAACTTTGCCGAACCGGGCCTTTACTGCATTCAGCCGGACGGAACTGCGCTGTTGATCGCTGTATCGAACGGGCCGTCTGCGCGGCCCGACCTCGACCAGTTGCTGGATGGGATGATCTTCACGATCAAGAATGACCGCCCGCCGCGCGGAACCGTCTGAGCCAAAGACGTAGTGTGAGAGAAAGAAAACCCCGACGCATCACTGCGCCGGGGTTTTTTAACTTCGCCGTCAATGGTTGGCGAAGATGCCAACCATTCGTCGCCTTAGGCCACTTGCTGCGGGCGCATGTCCGACTTGCTGATGCCGGCAACGGAGACGGGTTTTTTCATCGCATCGCGGCGGAACGGCTCGCCAAGCTCTTGGTTGAGAACGCATTCGATGAAGGTCGTTTCGTTGTTCTCCATCTGGCCTTTGACAGCAGCGCGCAGCGCCTCGGTCAGGGCTTCTGTGCCGCGCACCTGCACCCCTTTGAGGCCGCACCCTTCTGCGATCTTGGCGTATTCAACGCCGAGGTTCAGCTCGGTGCCGACGAAGTTGTCATCAAACCACAGGGTCGTGTTGCGCTTTTCAGCACCCCACTGATAGTTGCGGAAAATGACCATGGTGATCGGCGGCCAGTCGTTGCGACCACAAGCCGTCATCTCGTTCATCGAGATACCGAATGCTCCGTCCCCCGCAAAACCGATGACCGGCAGGTCAGGACGGCCAATTTTCGCACCAAGGATGGCGGGCAGGCCGTATCCGCAAGGACCGAACAGACCCGGCGACAGATAGCGGCGTCCTTCGGGGAACGAGGGGTAGGCGTTGCCGATGGCGCAGTTGTTGCCGATATCCGACGAGATGATGGCATCCTCAGGCATAGCCGCCTGAATCGCGCGCCATGCTTGACGCGGTGACATACGGTCCGGCTCACGCTCGCGCGCACGCTCGTTCCATGTCGTGCCGGGATCATCCTCTTCGTGGTCCATCGAGCTGAGCTCCTGCGCCCAACGGGATTTGGTATCGGCGATCAGGTTTTTGCGATCTTCGCGACCGGCGTCGCCAGCCTTTGGTCCAAGCTGCTCGAGGATCTGCTCTGCAACCATCTTTGCATCGCCCTGAATGCCGACAGCGACTTTTTTCGTCAGACCGATCCGGCTGGAATTGATATCGACCTGAATGATCTTTGCATCCTTGGGCCAGTAATCAATGCCATAGCCCGGCAAGGTCGAGAACGGGTTCAGGCGCGTGCCGAGGGCCAGAATAACGTCGGCCTTCGCGACCAGCTCCATCGCTGCCTTTGAACCGTTATAGCCCAGCGGGCCAACCGACAGCGGGTGATTGCCGGGGAATGCGTCGTTGTGCTGGTAGTTGCAGCAAACCGGCGCGGTCAGCTTTTCAGCCAGTTTGGCCGATGCCTCGATTGCGTTGCCCAGAACGACGCCCGCGCCATTCAGAAGGACCGGGAATTTTGCGTCCGAGAGCAGCTTGGCCGCTTCGGCGATGGCGTTCTTGCCGCCCGAAGGACGCTCGAAACGAACGATCTGCGGCAGCTCGATGTCGATAACCTGCGTCCAGTAATCGCGGG
>CALGNW010000220.1 GCA_937958345.1 uncultured Neomegalonema sp.
GCAATCCGGCGATGGCGTCGCCGAGGGCAGCGATGCCCCGCTCAATTTCATCCTGAACGCCGGGACTTTCAATCGGAAGATTGGGGGTTCGCCTCTGACTTCCGCAGCTTTGGAGGTCACGTTGACTCACGCACTTCACAAAACAACTGCGCCCGCGCGCCCCGACTTTTTCACCTTCCATAACGGTGAAAAGGCGCCACTGCCGTTCAGCCGAACCGAATATGACCGCCGCCTTGCCGGTCTGCGCCGTATCATGGCTGAACAAGGGATCGAGGCGACAATCCTCACATCGATGCACGGCGTCGCCTATTACTCCGGCTTTATTTACTGCGCCTTCGGGCGGCCATACGCCTGCGTCGTCACGCCGGACCGCTCGGTCACTGTCTCGGCCAATATCGACGCCGGACAGCCTTGGCGGCGCAGCGCGGATGAGAACGTCGTCTATACCGACTGGCGGCGCGACAATTACTGGCGCGCGGTCAGCGATATTGTTGGCGGGGCAAAGCGTGTCGGGATCGAGGGCGATCACCTGACCCTTGCACAATCCGCAAAGCTGGCTGCGTTCCTCGATGTCGAAACGGTCGATATCGCCGACGCCACAATGACCCAGCGGATGATAAAATCATCCGAGGAAATCGCCCTTATCCGCGAGGGCGCGCGGATAGCCGATCTTGGCGGCGAGGCGGTGCGCGATGCAATCACGGTCGGCGCGCGTGAAATCGACGTTGCCACAGCGGGCCGCGAGGCGATGGTCAGCGAAATCGCCCGTGCCTTTCCGGACAGCGAGCTGGCTGATACATGGGTGTGGTTTCAATCAGGGATCAATACCGACGGCGCACACAATCCGGTAACAACGCGCAGACTTGAACGGGGCGATATTCTCAGCCTCAACACCTTCCCGATGATCTGCGGGTATTACACGGCACTGGAACGCACACTGTTCATCGGGGAACCCGACGCCGCCTCGCTCAAAATCTGGGAGGCTAACGTCGGCGCGCATGAACTCGGGTTGTCGCTGATAAAGGACGGCGCGACCTGCTCGGGCATCTGTGCCGAAATCAACGAATTTTTCGGTGCGCGCAACCTTCTGCAATACCGCTCGTTCGGTTACGGCCACTCGTTCGGCGTGCTCTCGCACTACTACGGACGCGAAGCCGGTCTGGAACTGCGCGAGGATATTGATACCGCGTTGGCGCAGAACATGGTCGTCTCAATGGAACCGATGCTTACCATCCCGGAAGGCCGACCCGGCGCGGGCGGATATCGCGAGCACGACATAGTGGTACTGGGCGAGAACGGTCCCGAGAACATCACGCACTTCGGTTACGGACCCGAACACAATATCATTGCTGCATAGCTTCCCGCGAAGGGTCGCTGCGCTGCGGCGGCCCTCACCCTTCGTCGGCGGCAAAATCAATGTGAATGTGGTTCCCGTCCGGGTCCCAGACGTTCATCTGAACAACCCCGATATCGTCAATTAACGTGCTGCTGAATCTGACGCCCATCCCGTTCAGCCGCGCCTCGAACGCCGCACGCCCGGTTGCTGAAAAGGCAAAATGCTCCAGCTTCAGCGCGACCTCCGCGCCGGCCCCCGCATCACCGACGACCTCGACCAGATGGACACAGGCCGTCTCACCCGCATACATCCACGCCCCTGAGGACGTAAAATTCGGGCGCGCCCCGCGCGTCATCCCCAGCACGTCGGTATACCACGCGATCATGGTATCCAGTTGCGACGTCCGCAGGTTAACGTGTTCCAGCTTGCTGATCTTCATCGTCATTTCCCGTGTCTCTTAGGGCGTCCGACCGTCCTAACCGATTTGCGTCCGATTTCAACCGGTCCGCGCGCTTGCCGGCGGCACAGACGATCACCGAAACAATTTGATTCAGCCTATCGACTTCATGCGCGGGACGCAGCATATCACCCCGATGGAGCGTAGCCTTTTTGCATATGTCTGGAAGTACAGCCGCTCGCAACAGCTTGTGCTGCTGGCTCTCACGGTACTGACCTTCCCGATCCTCTACGCGACTCTCGAACTACCGAAAATCATCATCAACGACGCAATCGGTGCCGAGCAAAGCACGGTCGATGTCTACGGATTCGAGTTCACCCAGATCGGCTATCTGTTTTTGCTCTGCTTTGCTTTTCTGATTGCCGTTGTCGCGTGGGGCCTCGCGAAAATGCGCCTCAACACGATGAAGGGGATTATGGCCGAGCGGCTGCTGCGGCGGTTCCGCTATCAGCTTATCACCCGCGTCCTGCGGTTTCCGCTCCCGCAATTCCGCCGAACGTCACAAGGCGAAATGGTGTCGATTGTCACGTCAGAGGCAGAACCCCTCGGCGGACTGATGGGCGACGCGATTGCCCAACCGGTCTTTCAGGCCGGCCAAATGCTGACGATTCTCGGCTTTCTGTTTGTGCAGAATATCTGGCTTGGATTAACCGCCATCGCGCTGATCCCGTTACAGGCCTGGATTATCCCGAAACTGCAACGGCAGGTAAATCTGCTGAACAAAGAGCGCGTCAAAGAGGTCCGGCGCTTTTCCGAACATATTGGCGAAACGGTCGCGGGGGTCGAAGACATCCGCGCCAATGGCGTCGCGCCCTACACCCTCGCCCAATTCACCGGCGGGCTGGGCAGGCTTTTCGATATCCGTCACCGGATCTACGAAAAAAAATACTTTATGAAGTTCGTCAACAATCTGATTTCCCAGATGACGCCCTTCTTCTTTTTCCTGATCGGCGGCTATCTTGTCATTCAGGGCAACCTGACGGTTGGCGCACTTGTGGCGGCACTCTCGGCCTACAAGGATCTGTCATCGCCGTGGAAGGAACTGCTCGCCTACTACAATCAGACTCAGGATATGAGCCTGCGGTACGAGACGATCATCGAACAGTTCGATCCTCCCGGCATACTGGACGCTGCGCTGATCGAGGGGCGTCCCGACAGCTATCCGCATCTAGACGGCGATATCGTGTTTGAAAACGTCACCGTCCGCGAACCCGATGGCGGTACGGTGCTGCGCGATTTATCCCTGACAATACGGGCCGGACAGACAACCGCGCTGCAAATTGCCAACGCCTCGGAACGGCGTGCGCTTGCACAAATCCTGTCGCGCTCGATCCTTCCCGCCTCGGGGCGCGTAATTATCGGCGGCCATGATCTGAACGCCCTGCATCAGGGTGTCGTCGCGGCGCGTGTCGGCGTGGCGGGCAGCAAGCCTTATATTTTCAAGGGCAGGATCGAGGACAACACCCGCCTCGCGCTCCGCACCCTTCCCTGCCTTGCCTCCGCCGACAGCGAGGACACAAGGGCCGCCCTCGCCGAAGCCGCGCGCGTCGGCAACAGCACCGATACCGACACTGTCCCGTGGCTGGAGCTTGGTAACGGCGGCTTCAAAAGCGAGGCAGAACTGCACGACTGGTGGGGAAAAATCACCGAGACCCTCGGCGCTGACGGCTTTCTCTTCCGGCGCGGGCTAGATATCAGCTTCGACCCGGATCAGCACAAACAACTCGCGCAACGCCTCGTCGCCTTACGCCCCGAGGCAGAGCGGCGCATGGTCGAGGCGGGTTTGTGCAGTGCGATTCATTTTTTCAATCCGGAAAAATTCAATCCCGGACAGGCCATCGGCGGCAACATCCTCTACGCGGCATCCAAAGTTAAATTAAAGCCCGAGGCCCTCGCACACGATCCCGAATTCAAAACCTTTCTCACCGACGCCAACCTGACCGACGATGCACTCGAACTCGGTGCGGACCTGCTGGCCGCAATCGCCAGCACCTTCGGTGATGTCGGCGGCGATCACCCGCTGTTCCACCGCCTCGGCTTGGAAACCGGTCTTTTCGAATGGCTGAACCGCATTAACGAGCGCCGCGCCGTTGGCGGTATCGGGTCGCTCTGCGCGCTCGACAGCCAGTTGCTCAGCGCCCTGCCATTCTGTTTCACCGCCGAACAATTCGGCTCTGTCTTCTCGGATGAATTGAAAGACAAGATTGTCGGCATCCGCCGGAACCGCAAGATCGGCCTCGGCCCGTGGGGCGAGCGCATGTTCTCGGAAATCGGTCCGGACAAATTCATCGAAGGGATTACCGTTCTTGAAAACCTTGCCTTCGGAAAAATTTCGATGGCGGGGGGGGCCGGCATTGACCAACTCCATGATCTGCTCGGCGCATTGATCGAAGAGGAGGGATTGAAAAGCGAGGTCGCGGCCCTCATCGGTGATGTCCCCCTGACGGCGGGCGGTACGAACATTTCACCGACGACGCACGAGCGCATCTCCTTTGTCCGCGCGGCATTGCGGCGACCCGATATTCTGGTCATGGATCAGGCCCTGCAAACCCACCACCAGACCGAACGGCTGGCCCTGCGCGAGCGCACGCGCACATTGTTGCCGAATGCAACGATCATTCATCTCGAACCGAAGGTAGACCGTCAGGACGACTTCGACGCCGTATTTGAAATCGAAGACGGCCAACTCGTGCGCGAGGATATGCCCGACCTTGAAGACGGCGATACGCAAAGCGACCTTGCGCGAAAAATCCGGGCCTTCGGGCGGACGTCTTTATTTGACGGTCTATCCCGCTCCCAACTGCGCCTGCTCGCCTTTGCCTCGCAGTGGTTCGAGACGAAGGCGGGCGATTATATCTTCCGCGAGGGCGAACAGGCCGACGCCGCCTACCTCATCACCGAGGGGCTGGGCGAGCTTGGGTGGCGCGACAGTGGCGAGTTGGATTTCGACGAACGGTTCGTAAAGCCGGGTCGGCTGATTGGCGACATCTCGGTTATTCAGGGCGGCTTGCGGTCGATTGACCTGATCGCACACGAAGACATTCGCGGCCTGCGCATCGGCGCCTCCGAATTTCTTGAGGTGATCGGAAACGACGCGGAAATCGCGCTTAGCCTGCTGCGCACAGTTTCCGGCTATCTTGTCAGTACGGCTGATCAGCTCAGAGCCCTGAAGCGCGAAGGCTGAACCCCTTTTTGCGCGGTCACGACCGTCTGGAAAGCGTTCGGTCGGAAACGTGAATTTTCGTTAAACATAATGAAAAATTTAAGTCCAATCTGTTACCAATTTATTCGATATTTCGTACGACGTTAGCACCCGAGCGACCTTTCGTTGCACGGGTAAAGTATGCGAATTCTGGCACGCGTTGGTTTATGCTTAACGCTCCTTTTCTCATCTGCGGCAGGCGCTCAGGCGGCTACCGATGTTTCCGTCAACTTTTCGCGCGAAACGGGTGTCGGGCCGTTTGATACGAATGATGCGCCCGGAAACGACTCCGGCGTTTCGAACGCGATCATCCGCACGAACGACATCATCAGTTATAAATTCGAAGTTCTGGTACAGGGCGGCAACGCAACAAACATTCTGCTGCGCCTGAATGTCGGTCCGGGCCTGATCCTGTCACTGCCCGCATTTTGCCGCGAAACAGGTGTCGTCCCCGCCTCCAGCATCTCGGGCGACCCTGCCAGCGGTTATTCGGTGCTTTGCAACGTCGGAGATGTAAACGACGGCTCGCAGGTTTTGTATTCCATGCCGGCAAAGGTCGCGGCGGACCGCCCGAACGGCAGTCAGGTTTCGCTGCTGACCGCCAGTGTAGACAGCGATCAGACGGCGCTCGAAAACTTTCCCGGCGCATCGGATACCGTCTCCGCCGCGCCCGGCCTTGATCTGATTAAAAAGGCACAAACCCGACTGATCGGCAGGCGCACGGGGCCGAAGGGTGAAGACGGCGTCGTCTATGTTTTCCCGATCCTCGTCACCGCCGAGAACGAGGCAAAGGGCAACGAGCTTGTCACCGCACCGATTTCATTCACTGACGACCTGACCGGCGTTTCGCCGAATGCGCGTCTGTATCAGGCCGCATCGGGTCAGTCATGGCCGGGTGCTTTGGCGGATGCCTGCATTCAGAACTACGCTCTCACCGATTACCGGCTCTGGTCACAGACCCCGCGCGGCAGTGTCAGAACAGCCGACGGCGGCCCCGGCGGACCGGGCGCAGGGCTGATCGAACGCTCGGTTTGGGATTCAGGTGATATTGATTGCACCGTCCCCGCTTCGGGGGGCGGCACGACGACGGTCACGATTTCGGGCGCGGATTTATCAGCGCAACACCAGCCGACACAATCGGCAAACGGCAGCGGCCTCGCCGCCGATCTTGTCTATCTCGTATCGGGCGTCATGGTTGTCTGGATTCCGTTGCAGGACATTCGGGACGCAGGCGGCACGCTGTCTATCTCGAACACTTACACCGCGCTGAATGCTGTCAGTATCAGCGGGCAGGCAAACGCCGAACCGTCGGCAAACAACAATATAAAATCATTCGTCGCCAAGGACGGCGCGGGCGGGCGATGGTTCTATAACACGATTGACCACAACAGGTTCGGTCGGTTGCCGGGCCAGACATCGCGCCGCTCGGGCGACGGCTATATCATTCCGGGCCAGATTTTCGCGACGCGCCATTATCAGTACAACGACAACTGGCTGACCAAAACGGCGTACACAAACCATTCGTTCTGCACATCCTTTGACAACACGACCCAGCGGATTACCGAAATCACCCCCGGTCAGGGGGCGAAAATGCACTTCAAAGGCACGTATGAGGGCGGCGAGCCAACTTATACCATCCAATACGGAACCGGCTCATTCGGCGCGACCGCGGCGTGCGACGAGGGCGACTCTCCGACCGGCTGGTACAGTTCGCTTGATGCGGTTCCGGGCGGCGCAGCAGCGGTAACAAAAGTCCGCGCCTACACGCCGGTTTTTCCGGCTCCGGGCGGTGACAGCACACGCGCACTGACCAGTCTCGTTGTCCGCTATACCGCCCTCGACAATCCCGCAGGCACATTGGTCGCCGAATGGGGCGGCTTCAAATACGACGAACACAATGGCGGTAACTGGTTTTTCGGAACCCCTTACGACGCAACCACCGCACTCGGCAGTTATGGCGACCGGCTTTTTCTGACAAAGGTATCGACCGCCGTAAACAAAGACACCCTCCCCAGCGGAGACGATCAGGTGCTGGCGGGCGATCAGGTTACTTTTCGTATTCAGCCGTCGGCAACGACTCCGATTGATCCCCCCGGCCTGACCACGGATGTCACCGTGACGGATACCCTGCCGGAATGGTTTGAATACGTGTTCGGTTCCGCCTCGCCGCCCCCGGCATCGACGATCCAAAACGCCGACGGGACAAGCACGCTTACATGGCAGTTTCCGGGAACCACGATCAACAGCGCGATGAGTCCGATCACCTATGACGTGCTCGTCAAGCCGACGACGCCTGACCAGACCTCGGCAGTGAACAAAGTCGTAATCTCTTCGCCAAGCGACGGCTCGCCCGAGGCCGGACGGACGGACGAGTACGGAATACTGGTTCTCAATCCGTCGGGTTTTTCAGTCTACAAAACAGCTAAACCGGCCTTGGTTGCGCCCGATGGGGCGTTCGGTTTTGATCTGACATATGCAAACACCGGGACGTCCGATTTCCCGAAGGTCGTTATGATCGACGTGCTTCCGGACCGGATCATCACGCACAATCCGCCAACCGATTACACCGGCTCCGCCTCTTTCGTATCCATCGCGGGCACATCCGGCGAGACGTTCGAGTATACGAAAACCGTGCCGACCGCGATTGTAACCAGCCCCAACGACCCCTCTAACCAGCCCGGCGGTTCAACGGTCTGGTGTTCAGCGTTCAGCGGCGGAACATGCCCGGCAAATGCCGCTCAGGTCACGGCCTTCCGCGCGACCAGCCCCGCTTTCCCCGAGGGCGCGCCCCCTCGGGTACTCAGCCTGACAATGAACGCGCTCGGAAACGCCGCGTATAATGTCTACTCGAACCGTTTCACCGCGCAGGCCGAGGGCTTGGTTTTTTCCGTCACCTCGCCGGTTGCGAGCGTACGGGTCCGCACGGCTGATCTCAGTTTGGAAAAGATCGTCGCCGGTCCCGATCCGTCGGCAAAAGACATCGTGGATTTCAAACTGACGGTTCGCAATAACGGCCCGCACGACGCGGCACAGACAGTGGTGCGCGATCAACTGCCCGCCGGTTACCGCTATGTGGGCGACAGCGGCGCGGGTGCGTATGTTCCCTCAACCGGCGCGTGGACAATTCCGCAGGTTCCTGTCGGCGGCACGGCCAACCTCACAATTCGCGCCCGCGTCCTGCCGAACGGCCCTTATCTCAATCAGGCGGAGATCGTGGCGCAACAGCACGCCGACCCCGACTCAGCACCGAATAACAGCGCCGCAGGACCGGGCGAAGACGACACCGCCAGCGCGTCAATCCTCGCGTATTTGTCCGGTAACATCTTCATCGACAACGGCCTCGGCGGCGGCACAGCCTATGACGGGATCATGTCCGGCGGCGAAGCACCGTCCGGCGTCGCGTCACTCACGATAACCGACATCGCAAGCGGCACGCCGGTCGCCACAACATCAGTCAACGCTGACGGCACTTGGTTTGCGGTATTGCCCGACGGCTTTCCGGGACAACTGCAATTCGCAGTAACGCCAAAGCCGGGTTATACGGTCGTCTCCGAAAATCCGTCGACACT
>CALGNW010000221.1 GCA_937958345.1 uncultured Neomegalonema sp.
TCTGCAAAAGCTCAATCGAACAGCAGAATGTACACGTCACAGAGGAGCAGAGCGAAAACCCTGAATTGAAACCTGGCGCGGCAGCCACCGCTGTGCGGTGTGCGCCGCACAGTACTCTGAGAGTGCTACCCCAAAACCATCAGCACCCGTGACAGCACACTACACTTGTGCGCACCCGAGCACCGAGGATACAGCACAACACAAGACCACATTATTGATCCAAAACAAAAACACTGGACTGTACATCTGCAATCGGTGACCATCCGTCCACGGTGTTGCAGGCGGGAGGGGGCGCACGCAGAGGGTGCCGGCCTGCACGAGCAGCGAGGCCACCGGCCCGACCTGCTTGTCGAGATGGGCCTCCAGCACCGTGCCCTCTGCGGCACGGTTCGGGTCTGTCGGCAACCTGTCGCTGTTCGTGTCGCTGCCCGCGTGGCTGACGGTTTTTGCGTGGCTGGCTTGGCGCGCGGCGAAACGCGGTGAGACGGAGCTGCGCCCGTATGTCATGGCGGGGCTGGCGGCGAATGCCGCGTCGCTGGTGATTTTTCCGGTGATTATCTTCGTTGCCGAGGGGCTGGGCGCGGATTTGTCGGGCCAGCTGGCCGAGTCGTTCCGCGAGGCGCAGGCATCGACCGAGGACCCGCAGGACGAGCTATCGTTGCCGGTCGCCGCGCTGTTTTCGGGCTTTGCCGCGTTTTTTGTCGGGCTGTTCGTATTGCCCGTGCTGGGCGTGATGTTCGGCTGGCTGGCACGGACGCTCAATCTGGTGCGGGCTTAGCACAGGCGCAGGTCTGCCCCGCAGGGAAGCGGGGCAGCGGTTTCGGGTTAATAGCTGTATTCAGCGTAAACGCGGTCGATGTCGCCGTTCCACTGGTTTTCGTATTTCCAGAGCATTTCGTCTGCAGGAGTTTCGCCGCGCTCGACCACATCGCGCAGGGCGTTGAGGAAGTGCGCCTCGTCGCGGTCGAACGCGCCCGCCTTGGCGCGGCTGTGCAATCCCTGATCGGAAATCGCCAGAAGTTCTTTCGCGATATCGAGGACCGGGCGTCCGCCGATTTCGGCCTTCAGGGCTTTCGCCGGAACGGCATTGCGCAGGCCGATGCGGTCTTCCTGTGTCCAGTTTTTCGCGACATCCCACGCGGCATCAAGCGCGCTGTCATCATAAAGCAGGCCCACCCAGAACGCGGGCAGTGCGCAGATTTTGCGCCATGGGCCACCGTCAGCGCCGCGCATTTCCATGAACTTTTTGATCCGGGCATCCGGGAACACCGTCGTCAGATGGTCGGCCCAATCGGACAAGGTCGGCATTTCGCCTGGCAGCGCAGGGAGCTTGCCCTCAAGGAAATCGCGGAATGACTGGCCCGCCGCGTCGATATACCTGCCCTCGCGGTAAACGAAATACATCGGCACATCGAGGGCGTAGTCGACATAGGCGTCGAAGCCGAAGCCGTCCTCGAACACAAAGGCCGGGATGCCCGCGCGGGCGTTATCCACGTCGCGCCAGATCTCGCCGCGATAGCTGAGAAAACCGTTCGGCTTGCCTCCCAGAAACGGCGAGTTCGCGAACAGTGCGGTCGCAATCGGTTGCAGAGCGAGGCTGACGCGCAGTTTTTTCGCCATATCCGCTTCGGACCCGAAATCCAGATTGACCTGAATTGTCGTCGTGCGGAACATCATGTCGAGGCCCTTGGAGCCGACGGTCGGCATATAGCGGCGCATGATATTGTAGCGGCCCTTGGGCATCATCGGCAGGTCTTCGCGTTCCCATTTCGGCAACGCGCCGAGGCCCATGAAACCGACACCGCATTTATCGGCGATCTCGCGCACTTCGGCGAGGTGCTGGTTCACCTCCTCGCACGTCTCGTGAATTGTCTCGAGCGGCGCGCCCGAAAGTTCAAGCTGGCCGCCCGGTTCCAGCGAGACATTCGCCTTGCCTTTGGTCAGGCCGATCAGATTGTCGCCCTCGCGCAGTTCGTTCCAGCCGAACGTATCGCGCAGGCCCTCGAGCATGCTTTTGACGCCGCAATCGCCCTCGTACCCGATGGGTTTGAGGTCGGATTTGCGATAGCCGAACTTTTCATGCTCGGTTCCGATACGCCAGTCTTCGCGGGGTTTGCAGCCTGATTCCAGATACGCTGCCAACTCGTCGCGCGACTCGATCAGGCCGCCGCCCTCTTGTGGAATGGACATTTATTTTCTCCGACCCGTCAGACGCGGGACATTAAACCGAGGGATGAGGAAGGCAAGCGCGGCCTTTTTTGTTACACGTCCCGTCGCCAAAAAGTGACGATGGGCGCAAAACGGCCCGCCGCCCGCTGTTTGAGGATGGCCGCGTTCAGGGCATCGAAGCGAAAACCCGGCAAGGTACACAGGGCGTCAATGAAGCCGTCCTGCCCCTCGGCATTCAACGGAATGGCCGCAGGATGCACGCCGGGCGTGTAGAGCAAAACGCTCGCGCGGCTTTGGCCGTTCGCCTTGGACGCCGCAAGGTCGACGCGGGTGACATCGTTCAACTCGATCTGAACATTGCCGAGGCCGCCGACATAGAGAATGCGGCCTTCTTCGACAAACACCCGCCCCGCGCCGTCGGCCCCGCCGGTGGCAAAGCGGACGCGGCGGATGGCCTCGCGCACCCACAATCCGCCCGCGACAAAGATAATCAGCGACAGGATCAGAGAGAGCCAGCCCCAGCGCAGGTCGCCTGCGCCGACGATCCAGAGCGCCATCAGCGTCGCCCCCGCAGCGATTGCCGGTTCCGCCCAGCGGCGCAGTTGGGCGGCAAGCTCGGGACGGATCATCGGGGACCCCGCTGAAAGGTCAGATAGGCGGGAGTCCGGCCCTCGCGCAGGGCCTTTGCCTCGTAGCGCGTGCCGGGCCAGTCGCTCCACGGTTCGCGGAATTCAGTCGCCGGATCGCCAAGCAGCGCAAATTCAGGACGTTGCGCCAGATGATCCAGCGTCCATTCGATATATTCTGGAATATCAGACGCCACCCGCAGGATCGCGCCGCCGGACATGACACGCGAAAACGCATCGAGGTTCTCGGGACTGATGAACCGCCGCTTGTGGTGGCGTGCCTTTGGCCAGGGATCAGGATAGAGGAGAAAGACCCGCGAAATCGACCCGTCCGGCAGGCGATCCATCAAGTCACGGGCATCGCCATTGTGCAGTTTGACATTATTCAGGCCGCCCTTTTCCAAATGAGAAAGACAAGAGGCAACACCGTTCAAGTAATGCTCGCATGCTAACAGGCCGATAGCGGGATTGGCTGCCGCCTGTGCCGCCACATGTTCTCCGGCCCCGAAGCCGATTTCGAGCCAAAGCTCTGAAGCCTTCGGAAACAGGCCCTTAATGTCGATTTGCCCGACGGTTTCGTCGGGCAATGCCGCATAATCCGCCAGGCGTTCACGCATGAGAACAGCGCGATTATCGCGGAGTTTGGGACCTTTACGCCGTCCGTATAAATTTCTTTTATTATTTTCCATATCGTATCTTGTTCGATGTATTTTCTTGAACAGTGCGTAAATTATTCATCGTATACTTCAGTTTACACCTTCTGTTTATCAAAACGAAAGGAATTGTACCTAAATTGGCGCAATCAGATTTTGAACATATCGGGGGATTGTTCATGCGACCGACCAGAACAGAGGCGTTGGGTAAACTGCTACGCCGCTTCAAAAATGAGCGCAAGGGTTCGACCGCAATCGAATTCGCGTTCATTATTGTGCCCTTCCTGATGCTGACACTCGGCACGCTGGAAGTGGCGCTCATTCACCTTTCACGCTCGTCCATGGCCGATGCGCTGGAAAAGAACTCGCGCCAGATTATGACCGGACAGGCCCAATGCCTGACGCCGGAGAAATATATCTCGGATCTTTGCGAGAAACTGTCCTTCGCCAATGGCGATTGCATCGCGAATACCAAGGTCGTGATGCAGGAACTGACGAGCTTTACGGACAGTCCCGGCGCCGATGAGCAGAATTTTGATGCCATCAACAGCCGTATGACCAACGGCAGCGAGAACTCGATCATGGTTCTGCGCGCCTATCACCGCTGGAATGTGATGTTCCCGATTCTCGATAAAGCCCTCGGCGGCGATAACGGCGAATTGGTTCTCATCAGCAATCTGGCTTTCCGCAACGAACCGTTCGGCACGTCCGGCGGCTGCGTTCCAACACCTTGAGGGATTTGATCATGTTGAATAAATTCAAAAGGCTGAGCGAACGCGGTGCGTCGCGTATGTCGGCCCGCCAGCCCATCGCCAGCCGTTTCTCGAAACACGAATCCGGTGTCGCGGCGGTCGAGTTCGCGCTGCTGGCTCCGCTGATGCTGACGCTGATGCTTGGTGCTTTGGAAATTACCCAGAGTATCTGGGCGGATGGCAAGGTCGAGCAGGCAACCAGCACAATCGGTGACCTTGTTTCGCGGACGCCGGAAATGTCGGATGCCGAGTTCACCCAACTGGGAGCAGCCGGTCCGCTGATCATGCGTCCGAACCCGCAGAACGACCTGAACTTTACGGTGACGTCAATCATCGGGTGTCTGAAAAACCCGGCGAACAAAAACTCTCAGGTCGATTACTTCGTGCTCTGGAGCAAGGCGTGGCAGGCCGGTGCGGTCAGCAACTCGGGGTATCAGGCGAACCAGCCGTTCACCAAGCAGCCGGAAGCCTTGAAGGTTGCCGACGGCGATACGCTGATCGTAACCGAGGGACTGTATAACTATTCGCCGATGATCTCGCGCAAGGTGGGAACGACGTGGGAAATGGGCGGTTACGCGTTTCACCAGCCGCGGGACAAAGGCAAGCGCATTGCCTATCCCGAAGCCGAAGGCGATACGCCCAAGACCTGCGCAGACTTTCGCGCATAGCCAGCCCCCCGCAAAGCTATGTTAGCGAAACAAGGCGTTCGTAAACCGGCGCATAGCGTTGGGCGACGGCAGACCAGCTTCGTTCTTTCCTGACGAACGCCAGACCACGCTCGAGGATTTCCTGATCCTCGGGCGTGTTCATTTGTTTCACGCACCGGATGACCGCGCCTGCGAGTGCGTCCGTATCATCCGCCTTGAACAGCCGTCCGGTCTGCCCGTCCGAAATCAGTTCTTTGTGGCCACCGACATCCGACGCGACAAAGCGTTGCTTCATCGCCATCGCCTCAAGCGGTTTAAGCGGCGTGACCAGATCCGTGAGCCGCATTTTCATACGAGGATACACAAGCGCGTCGATCACGCTGTAATGGCCGGGGACATCCTCGGGCGGAACACGGCCTGTGAATTTGACCTTATCGCCGAAGGGTTCGGCCATGTTGCGGATTTTGGCGTCCTCCATGCCGCCGCCGACAAACAAAAGCTGGGCGTCGGGAATGGCCTCGAGGATTTTGGGGAAAGCCTCGATAAGCAGATGCAGCCCCTCGTAGTGATAGAACGAGCCGACGAACCCGATCACCGGACCCTCGCCCAGTCCGATTTTGGCGCGCAGGGCGGCGTCGGGCTGTGCCACGGGCGAAAGGCGCTCCGGCTCGATGGCATTGGGGGCGAGGGACAATTTTTCGGCTGGCAGGCCGCGCGCCAGCAAATCCTGACGCAGACCCTCGCAGATCGTGAACACATGCGAGACCTTGCGGCAAACGCGGGTTTCCATCCAGCGGGTGGCTCGATAACGCAGCGAACCCTCGGTGGTGTTGCCGAGGTCAACCGCCGCATCCTCCCAGAACGCCCTGATTTCGTAG
>CALGNW010000222.1 GCA_937958345.1 uncultured Neomegalonema sp.
GGCTCGCAGAACTGATTGAAAATGTATCGGTTCACCTCATCTAAAGGTCACTCCGCCTATATTGGGAACGGGACATGACGACGGCTATTCCCATACGAGGTAAGTCCGGAAAGACGCCGACACTGACTGTGGCGGCGGAAAACCAAGGACTTGTGGTCGACCGGATCGGTAAAAGCTATAAAAGCCGGCCGGTTGTAAGAGGGGTCAGCTTGACGCTGAACCGGGGGGAAGTCGTCGGATTGCTCGGCCCAAATGGTGCGGGGAAGACGACATGCTTTTACATGATTATGGGGCTTATCCCCGTGGATTATGGGACGATTTCATTGGACGGGAAGGATGTAACGTCTCTTCCGATGCATCGCCGCGCGCATTTGGGAATGGGATACCTTCCGCAAGAGGCCTCAATTTTTCGCGGTCTGACCGTCGAAGAGAACATTCGCGCCGTACTCGAATTGGTCGAGCCCGTGCGCCGCAAGCGCGAAGCAACGCTCGATCAGCTTTTGGGCGAGTTTTCCATCACCCACTTGCGCCGGACACCTTCGGTTGCGCTTTCGGGCGGCGAGCGGCGCAGAGTAGAGATTGCGCGCGCACTGGCGACACAACCTGCGTTCATTTTGCTCGACGAACCCTTTGCTGGGGTCGATCCGATTGCGGTAAACGATATACGCGCGCTGGTTTCACACTTGAAAACACGCGGAATTGGTGTGCTTGTGACAGACCACAATGTGCGCGAAACGCTGAGCATAATAGACCGGGCCTACATTCTTCACGACGGGCAGTTACTAAAGCAGGGGACGCCCGAGGAAATTGTTGGCGACGAGGACGTCAGACGAGTCTATCTTGGCGACGGATTTCGTTGGTAACGGGCATTTCTTTGGTGAGGGAGGGCTAAATCATGTCGATGCACCTTCAACTCCGCCAGAGTCAAAGTCTGGTTATGACCCCGCAGTTGCAGCAGGCGATCAAGCTGCTGCAAATGTCCAACCTCGATCTGGCGGAATATGTTTCGCAGGAAATCGAGCGTAATCCGCTGTTGGAGGCAACGTCTTCGACACCGGAAGAGCGCCGGGATCGCGAGCAAAACGACGAACGTCCTGTTACGCAGGACTCGAATGATGTCTCCTCCGCTCTGAAGACCGACAGCGCAACCCGCGCAGAGGAAACATTCGATACCGGACTGGAAAACATCTACGCGGACGAATCCCGCGCGGACACCATGAACAATGCGGCAGCCAGCGACAACGCGGCGGCCCAGGAGGCCTCGGCATGGGCCAGCGTCGGCAATGGCGGTTCGTCGCGCTTTGACAACCCTGATTTCGATCTCGAATCAACTTTGACGGAAGACGTCTCTCTGCGGGATCATCTGCTGAACCAGCTCGGGCTTGCGGCGGTTTCCCCGATTATCCGGGTCATAGCGGCTGATCTGATCGAACAGATCGACGAGGCCGGTTATCTTAAAATAGATGATGAAGCTGTTGCACTGCGGCTGGGGGCGGAACCCGCCGACATCGCCGCTGCGGTAGGTGTTGTTCAGGGATTCGAACCCGTCGGGATCGGCGCGAGAAACCTCGCCGATTGCGTCCGCCTTCAGCTCGCGGATCTGAACCGGCTTGATCCGGCAATGGCCGTTCTGGTCGATAGCTTGGATCTTCTGGCGAAGGGCGAAATCCCCAAGCTTTGCAAAATGTGCGGCGTCGAACTGGACGACATGCGCGACATGGTTGCCGAGATTCGGGCGCTCGATCCGAAACCCGGCGCACGCTTCGGTGGTGAGATCGCGCAAACGATGGTTCCGGATGTGTATGTCCGGCAGAACGAGCTGGGCAGCTGGGGTGTCGAACTGAACGCAGACACCTTGCCGAAAGTCCTCGTAAACACCCGCTACGCCTCAGAAGTCGGCAAAGGTGGCGGCGAGGTCAAAGCTTACCTTACGGAATGTGTGCAAAACGCCAACTGGCTGGTGAAAAGCCTTGATCAGCGCGCCCGAACGATTCTGAAGGTCGCGAGCGAGATCGTTAAGCAACAAGACGGTTTTCTCGCGTTTGGCGTCAGTGAACTGCGGCCCTTGAACCTGAAAACCGTCGCAGACGCGATTGAAATGCACGAATCTACGGTATCGCGCGTGACATCAAACAAGTTCATCGCGACGCCACGCGGTGTTTTTGAACTGAAGTTCTTCTTCACGGCGGCAATTCAGGCGACTGACGGCGGCGAGTCGTACTCTGCGGAGAGTATCAGACACAAAATTCGCCAAATGATCGACGCGGAAGATCTGAAATCAATCCTCTCGGATGACAAGATCGTAAAAATCTTGCGTGATCAAGGCGTTGACATTGCACGACGCACGGTTGCGAAGTACCGCGAGGCCATGAATATCCCGTCATCCGTGCAACGCCGCCGCGCAAAAGCGTCGTTGGTTTGAAACACTTTGTAATCACAAGTTGACGCCCCCCATCCCGGAAGAGTAGTTTCATACCTGCGGCTGGGTGCCGATACCGCAACTAATGTGTTGAATTATAATGAAAATTAAGGTTAACGGGTTACATATCGATGTAGGGGACTCCCTGCGTGAGAATGTTGAAACAACGCTCCCCGCGAGTGTTGCGAAATACGCTGAGAATCCGATCAACGCGACCGTTACATTTTCTAAAAACAACCACGAGATTAAGTGCGACTGTACGGTACATCTCAGCACCGGCATGATCGCACAGGCGACGGGAAAAGGCGGGGACGCCTATGCCGCCTACGATCAGACCAGCGAACGGCTGGAAAAACAGCTGCGCCGCTACAAGCGCCGCCTGAAGGATCACCACCGGAAATCTCCGATTGAGAAGATCGCCGCTGCGTCCTTCGTAATCGAGTCGGGAAACGACAATCACGAGGAACCTACAGACCTTCAGCCCGTTATCATCGCGGAAGGCAGTACGTCAGTGCCGACGCTGTCCGTCGGTGAGGCTGTGATGCACATGGAGATGGGCGGGGAGAATGTTCTTATGTTCCACAACGAGCAGAACAATACTCTAAACGTGGTATACCGCCGTGAAGACGGCAATATCGGGTGGATCGACCCCACCCCTGTCAGTCGCGCAAGCTGAACGGAGGGCGGCTAAGCGACCCGATTGGGCCGAAGCCGCGTCAGACAAAATGTCATTAGAAGCTCTCCTGACGCGAGATGCCGTGATCTATGATCTCAAGGCGTCCAGCAAGAAACAGCTTATGCAGGAGTTGGCGGCACTGGCCGCCGACCGCTGCGAGATCGAGCAAGACACAATTTACAGCGCCCTGTTAGAGCGCGAGCGTCTTGGCGCGACCAGCGTCGGTGACGGCGTCGCGATCCCGCACGCGCGCCTGCCAAACCTCGAACATGTATCAGGTGTCTTCGTGCGGCTGTCGCAAGCCATTGACTATGATGCCGCCGACGAGCAGCCGGTCGACCTGATCTTCCTTCTTCTCGCCCCTGAGGCCGCAAATGCCGAGCATTTACGCGCGCTTGCGAAAATTTCGCGATTGTTCCGAAAGGAAGAGTTCCGGCAAGGTCTGCGCGGGGCTGATAGTGCAGATGCAATCTATCTGATGCTGACCGAAACACAGGCCAAGGCCGCCTAAGCTCGCGGTTGATCGCCCCGCAAGGGGACAAATGCCCACCATTATGGTCAGACACTGTTCATCCATCGGACGGTGCGCATTGCACGCCGTCCGAGGATAATCACAGGTGAAACGCCTTAGTGTGCGCTCATCGGGGTCAGATCATTCTGTTTCGCGACCTGAAATGCAAAATCGCGGTTATCAAACAGTGCGAGCCTGCGACCGGATGCGTCATGCAGTGCATAAAACGTATCCACCCCCTCAGGGGTTTCAATATCGGCATCAAGATCGGAAGCTGCGACAGCACGGACGTAAGCAATCGTCCCTTTCGTCAAGCCGAAGTCTTCCGGCGTAGGAATGGCGTTTTCGTCAGTCATATCAGCCTCCTAAAGCACTTGCGCAACCTGCCTGAAGGACAAAGTGCGCGGAACCGCCGCCCTTGAATTTTACAGAGTGTTGATTGGCACTCTCTTAACGACGCTCGGCGGTTCAACACGTTTTAAGTCGATATGAAGCAGTCCGTTTTCAAGTGACGCTGCGGCACCCTCGACGCCACCCGCAAGCACAAAACTGCGTTGAAACTGACGCGCTGCGATCCCCCGGTGCAGGTAGGACCGCTCCGCATCGTCGGGTTTACGTCCGCAGATAATCAACTGTCCGTCTTCAAGCGTGACAGACAAATCGCTATCTCCAAATCCCGCGACGGCCAATGTGATCCGATAGATTCCATCGCCCCGTTGCTCGATATTGTAGGGCGGATACCCGTCGCTGGCCGATTTGGTCGCTCGGTCGAGCAGGCGTTCGACCTCTTCAAAACCAAGCAGAAGAGGATGATTGGCAAACGGGTTTCGGGTCACAGCGATTCTCCGGCTCGTCCTTGATCAATCGGTGGCTCCGGCACTTGCGATCAGATCGCATTCGCTCGCCCCTTGTACGCATCAAAAAATGGGAAGGCCTGCTCGCCTGTTCAAGGGTGGCAGTTCCCCGATCAATCTGGTTCACTCGGGCAGTATGGTCTTCAGAATTTCCAATACCGACGCGCGGCGTGTTTGGCTTTCCCTCCAAGCCATGGCTTCCCCGCCGACCGGACCGCTGACGCAGACGTCGTTGGCTGCCATCATCGAAAAGCTCGGCATGGTTCAGCTTGATCCGCTTCGTGTTGTGGCCCGCGCGCACGATCATATACTCTGGAGTCGAAACGCGAATTACCGCCCCCCGATGCTGGAGCGTCTTCTCGCCAAAGATCGCCTTGTGTTTGAGCATTTCACCCACGACGCTGTGGTCCTGCCAATGACCGTATGGCCGATGTGGCAAAGGCAGCGCGCCCGCAAATGCGCGGCAATGGAAAAGGGTTCGTGGGGAACCCCACTCCCTTCGGAAGCCGACCGTGCCGC
>CALGNW010000223.1 GCA_937958345.1 uncultured Neomegalonema sp.
GGGGTGAGCGCGCGGCGTTTCTAGAGCTTGTTGCATTCTGGTTGATACAAAAAGCATCGAAAGGCGCACACGCTTAGTGCGGCTTTTGATTCGACTGCAATGCAACACGCTCAGAGCGCGAGGTAGGTAGATTTAATTCGAGTGTGCAAATGCTCTCTATGGTTTTTTGCAAAAACCATTTGCCGCTCGACGCCAATGCCGCTTGTCAGAGCGCGCATACGGAGACACTGCGCCAGACGCTTTGCGCCTAGCGCAGTGTCTCCGTATTTCCATCAACCGCAATAACCTGCCCTGAAATCCGGCGCGCGGCGGGTGAGGCGAGGAAGGTTGCGGTGGCGGCGATGTCTTCCGCGCTGACCCATGTTTTCATCGAGACGCCCCGGACATATTCGGCGCGCACGGTTTCGGGGTCGATGTCGCGGGCCGCGGCCTCCATGCTCAGGACCCGCTCCATCCGGGCGCCCTCAACCGACCCCGGCGCGATGGCGTTGACGCGGATGCCGTCGCCGCCAAGCTCCATCGCGAGGCCCTTGGTCAGACCGACCAGCGCCCATTTCGCCGCCGAATACGGGCTGCGGTTCGGATAGCCCCACTGGCCCGCCGTCGAGGTGGTGAAAAGGATCAGGCCGCTGCCCTGCGCCTTTAATGTCGGGATGGCGTGCTTGGCGGTCAGGAACGCGCCGGTCAGATTGACGTCAACGCAATCGCGCCATGCCTGCGCCTCCAGCGTTTCAAGCGGACCCGCCGGACCGCCGGTTCCGGCATTGGCGCAAATGACGTCAAAGCCGCCGAGCGCGTTCTTCGCCTGCGCCATCGCCGCCGCCAATTTCGGCTCGTCCGTCACATCCGCCTCCAGCGCCGTGACAGTCGGATGGTCGGCGGTGAAGGCAGCGAGAGTTCGCGCATCGCGGTCAACTATCGCGACTTGCGCGCCCTGATTGAGAAACGCCTCGGCGAAGGCGCGGCCAAGGCCGGAGGCCCCCGCCGTGATAAAAACACGCATTTGCGGCTCCGATTTCAGAGTTTTGCAAGGAAATTAAAGAGTTTTCCCAGAGCGACTAAGAGTATTGCCTGTGTTTTGCGAGGGTATTGCGTGGGTTTTACGCGTTCGGCAGGCGCTTTTTCAGGTACAGTTTTTCACGCACGGCATCAGGGCCCATTATCTTTGCACCCATGCCGTTTAGGATCGTTACAGCACGTTCTACCAGTTGTGCATTGGTGGCCTTTACGCCGCGCGAAAGGAACAAATTGTCCTCTAATCCGACCCTTACATTGCCGCCATGAAGCGCCATCGCAGCAACATACGGTAACTCGTCACGGCCAATGGAAAATCCGGAATACTCCCAGCTGTCAGGGATGTTTGCGACCATCGCACCCAGCGTCGCCATGTCATTCGGTGCGCCCCACGGAACCCCCATGCACAACTGGACCAGCACGGGGTCGTCGATGAGGCCCTCGCTAACCAACTGTTTTGCCAACCATAAATGGCCTGTATCGAAAGCCTCGATTTCCGGCTTGACGCCGAGGTCCTTCATCCCCTGCGCCATCGCCCGCAGCATCGCAGGCGTGTTCGTCATAACGTAATCGCCTTCGCCAAAGTTCATCGAACCACAGTCAAGCGTACAAATTTCGGGCAAACACTCGGCGATATGCGCCAAACGCTCAGTCGCGCCCGCCATATCTGTGCCTGCGGGATCAACAGGAAGCGGTTTTTCTACGGACCCCAAAGTTAAATCGCCGCCCATACCTGCAGTTAAGTTGAGAATTACATCGATGTCAGCGGCACGTATACGGTCGGTTACTTCGCGAAACAGTTTTACGTCACGCGAAGGCGCGCCCGTTTCCGGGTCACGGACATGGCAATGCACAATCGCCGCCCCCGCCCGCGCCGCCTCGATCGCACTGTCAGCAATCTGCTCAGGCGTCACCGGAACAAGATCCGACTTGCCTACCGTGTCGCCTGATCCCGTCACCGCACAGGTAATAAAAACATCCCAGTTCATCGCGCATCCCTCTCGCATTTCCGGCACGAAGCAGGGCCAGAGCGCAGTCCAAAAAGCAAGCGCGAAAGCGCGCGCTCCGAGCAAAAACATCAACGACGGCAATTCCCTGCGGTTGCAGCGCGCGGCCATCCGTGGAACACAAGACGCCGACCTCGCAAGACGGAGAGACCCATGGCCACCGACGTTCTGATCCCTCACAAAATGCTCGATTCTGCCGAGGCTGCGCTGGCCGAGGCCTACACTGTTCATCGCCTCTATGACGCGGCGGATCGCGATGCGATGCTGGCTGAAATTTCTTCCAAAATCAGTGTGATAGCGAGTAGTGGCGGTGCGGATCGCGCGTTGATCGAGGCTCTGCCGAACCTCAAACTAATTTCGCACTTTGGGGTAGGCTACGATCCGGTGGACGTAACCTGCTGTAAAGAAAGAAATATCCGCGTCACGAACACACCGGACGTCCTGAACGATGCGGTTGCGGAGATGACGCTCGGTCTGATGCTCGCACTCGAGCGCCGAATTCCTCATGCAGATCAGTACGTTCGCGACGGTAAGTGGGAGGGCGGCGGCTATTCTCTGACGGGCGAGCTCACCGGGAAAACCGCAGGGATCATGGGCCTCGGGCGCATCGGCAAGGAGGTCGCGCGGCGGCTTCAGGCAATGAAAATGCAGGTCGTTTACAACGGGCGCACCGAGCAAAAACATGAGCCTTATCCGTACTTTGCCGACCTCAAAGAGATGGCTGCGGCGTCGGATTGG
>CALGNW010000224.1 GCA_937958345.1 uncultured Neomegalonema sp.
AAACGATCCGTCAACTCATCAAAAGTGACGGCAACCGAGACACGCCGAGGACGCCATGAAAGTCGAAGACTATATCCGCACGATCCCGGACTTCCCGCACGAGGGAATTATGTTCCGCGATGTCAGCACGCTGTTCGGCGATCCGCGCGGTTTCCGCATGGCGATTGACCTGCTGCTGCATCCCTTCACGGGACAGCGCATCGACCATGTTGCGGGGATCGAGGCGCGGGGTTTCATCCTCGGCGGCGCCATCGCCCACCAGCTTTCGGTCGGCTTTATCCCGGTGCGCAAAAAGGGCAAGCTGCCGTGGAAAACCATCGAGCAGGACTACAAACTCGAATACGGCGAGGCGATTGTCGAGGTCCACGAGGACGCCGCCAAACCCGGTGACAAGGTTCTGATCGTCGATGATCTGCTGGCCACCGGCGGCACGGCGGAGGCGGCGATTAAACTCGTGCGCCGCCTCGGGGCCGACGTGGTCGGCTGTGCCTTTGTCGTCGACCTGCCGGAACTCGGCGGCGGCGAGCGTCTCAAATCACTCGACACGCCCGTCCACACGCTTTGCAGTTTCGCGGGAACCTGAGCCGCCCCCTCCGCAACCCTGTGTCAGGTTTCCAGCACCGCGCCGGGGTTCATAATCCCCTGCGGGTCCAGCGCCGCTTTCAACCGCCGCAACAGCGCCAGCTTTACCGGATCGGCATAATGAACCAGCGACTCGCGCTTTAACCGCCCGATCCCGTGTTCGGCGCTGATTGAACCGCCCAGTTCGGCAACAATGTCATGCACGGCTCGGTTCACCGCGTCCCACCGGGCGATAAATTCACCGCGATCCGCTCCGGCAGGCTGGGTTACATTATAATGGATGTTGCCGTCGCCCAGATGCCCGAACGGCACGGGCCGCGAACCGGGGATCAGCTTTGTCACCGCCCCGTTCGCCCGCTCGATAAACTCGGGTATGCTCGCCACGGGCACGGATACATCATGCTTGATGCTTCCCCCCTGCCGCGTTTGCGCATCCGACAGCGCCTCGCGCAATCCGCGAAACGCCATGCGCTGCCCCTCGTTCACCGCGAGGGCGGCATCGCTCGCATCTCCCCGGTCCATCGCAGCGCCCAGCGCGTTTTCCAGTTGCGTATCCAGCGCCTGTTGCTCGGCCCCCCAAATCTCGACCAGCACATACCAAGGCGACGGCGTTCCGACGGGCAGGCGCGCGCCGTCCTGATACTCCAACCCGAAATCGACGGCCCGCTGAGCCATCAGTTCGAAAACGGCAACCGCGCCGCCGCTTTCGTCCTGCACCGTATTCAGCAAATCAACCGCCGCCCTGGGGCTTGCCACCGAAACAAACGCGGCGGCCTTGGCGCGCGGAACCGGATAGAGGCGCAGTACAGCGCCGGTGATAATCCCCAGCGTGCCCTCCGAACCGATGTAAAGATCACGCAGATCATAGCCGGTATTGTCCTTACGCAGCGTGCTCAGGCCGTTCCAGATTTCACCCTCGGCGGTGACAACCTCCAGCCCCAGACAAACATCCCGCGCCACCCCGTACCGGATGGCCTGTAACCCGCCGGAATTCACCGCCAGCCCCCCGCCGATGGTCGCCGTTCCCTCGGACGCATAGGACAGCGGGAACAGCCGGTCCGCGCCCAGCGCCGCCTGCTGCACCGATTGCAGAGTCGCCCCCGCATCGACGGTGATCGTATTCTGCCCCGGGGAAACCGCGCGGATGGCGCGCATCCGCTCCAGCGACAGCAGAACAGGGCGCGGCGGATCAGCCTTCACCTGTCCGCCGACCAGTCCCGTGCCCCCGCCCCACGGCACAATCCCGACCCCCGCCGCGCTGCACAGCCGAACCACCTCGGCGACCTGCGCGGCGCTATCAGGGCGCAGCAACGCTGCCGCCTGCCCTTTGAACAACCCGCGCCGTTCGGTCAGGTGCGTTTCACCGGGTTCCATCACCCCCGACCCGCCGACGACAGCGCGCAATTCGGACAGCAGGGCCTCGTCAGGTTCTCTCAGCATCACTGTTGGTCTTTCCCGCTGTTCCGCCCTACCCTGAAATCCCAGAAAAGAGGCGTCTATGATCGGCACAGTTGAGAGCGTCTGGCGCTATCCCGTCAAGAGTATGCGGGGTCAGGCCACGGATAAAGTCTTCGTCGGTTATTCCGGCCTGATCGGGGATCGCGTCTACGCCATCCACTCGGATCGCCGTGCCCCGCGCTTTCCGTGGTTCACCGCCCGCAACCACCCCGACCTCATTCGCCACATCGCGCGGTTTCGCGACGCCGAAGCCGCCAGCGCCCCCGCCAATCCCGAGGCATCGCATCCGAATCTGCCCGCCGACGATACCTTTGCGGTCGACATCGAAACGCCGGACGGCATCATCACTCCGCTGGATGATTTGTTTGTGGCCGGCCTGCCCGCAAAGGACGGCGAGGCCCTGACCCTGAAATACTCGCCGCGCAATTTTGTCGATGTCACACCGGTATCGCTGCTGTCTTCCCAGACCGTCGCGCATCTGGCCGATACGCTCGGCACGGCGCTCGACCCCCAACGCTTTCGCGCAAACTTTAATGTTAATTGGTCAGAGGGCGGCGCGTTCTTCGAGGATACGCTGGTCGGCAAGCGCCTGCGCATCGGTGACACCGTCGAAATCGCGCTGACCGACCGCGACGCCCGCTGCAAGATGATCACCCTCGATCCCGCCACCGCCGAGGCAATGCCGGACCTGTTGAAACACGTTCTCGACCACCACGGCGGCTGCGTCGGGGTCTACGGGTCCGTCGTGCGCGAGGGCTTTGTTTGTCCGGGCGACATGATCGAGGTGCTGGGATGACCGACGCCTTAAAGGCTTATCGCGCGCTGATGAAAAGGCGCCCCGACTGGTTCACCCCCTCGGATGATGACGGGCTGCGTATGGTGCTGGACGACGCCGAGATCGAACACGCCCGCGCCGTGCTGGGCAAAACCTATGCCGAATACGGCCCCCACGGCACGGCCATCGGCGTGCTTTATGACAGTCCGTATTACACAATCCTGCGCGATGTCGTTCAGCGGCCCGACGGCAGTTATGGCGGCTATATCCGCGTCTTCAATGCGCCGGACAGACCCGAGGGTGTCTGGATTTTACCGACCATCGGCGACGATATTGTTCTGACGCTCGAATACCGCCATGCCGTGCGCGGCTGGCGCTGGCTGATCCCGCGCGGTTTCTGCGATCCGGGCGAAACCGGCGAACAGGCCGCGCGCCGCGAATTGAAAGAAGAACTGAACGCCGAGGCAACCGCAATCCGCGCCCTGGGGGTAATGGAGCCGGACAATGGCAGCCTCGGCTCGAAACCGCGCCTCTTTCATGCCGAGATCGAAACCTTCGGGGCCGGCGGCCTGAATGACGAGGCCATCGCAGACGCCCGCCGGTTCACGCGCGACCAGCTCAAGACGCTTGTCTCCGAGGGCAACCTGATTGACGGCCCGACCCTCGGCGCGCTCGGCCTTTACTGGGCATTGCGTTAAAGCGCGGCCAGCATCGCGCGCAAATCCGCCTCCGCTGCGGCCAGTGCGGCGGCATCCGCCGACCGCGCGACAATCGTTACTTCAAACCCTCCGCCGACCTTCATGCGCGGGTACGACCCGATTGAAACCGCCGGATGCTTTTCCGCGACCGCCGACAGCGGCGCGCTCAGAACCCCCTCGCCGTGGGGACAGGCAAAGCTGACCTCTTCGATCCTCGCACCATTGTCCAGCGCCGGAACCGCCGCATCCAGCATCACCGCGAAGATCTTCGGCACGCCCGCCATGACAAAGACATTCCCGATCCGAAAGCCCGGCGCGATGCTGACGGGATTGGGGATCAGGCTCGCCCCGTCGGGAATCCGCGCCATGCGCAAGCGGCCCTCGTTGATCTGATCCCCGTAATGCGCCTCTAACAGCGCGCGGGCATCATCGCGGATCGTCACCGGCACGCCAAAGGCTTTGCCCACCGCCTCGGCAGTGATGTCATCATGGGTCGGTCCGATACCGCCCGACGTAAAGACATAGTCGAACCGCCCCCGCATCTCGTTCAGCGCCGCGATGATCGTGTCCTCATCATCGGCAATCGCCCGGGACTCGCACATCTGCACCCCGACCGCGCCCAGCGCCTTGGCCAGCACTTGCGTATTCGCATCCTGCGTGCGCCCCGAGAGGACTTCGTCACCGATCACAAGGATCGCAGCGGTCACCGTTTTCATTGAAAGCCTCATTGCTTCGCGCCAAAGATGATTATCCGGGCGTTATCAGGAAAAGTGGATACCGGTTTTCCATTCCGAAACGCGACCAAAAAGAATCGAGGCACAATGCTCCTGCCTTCTCCCCTGCTGCGCGGAACGCTGATTCAACGCTACAAACGCTTCCTCGCGGATATCCGGCTGGATACAGGCGAGCAGATCACAGCGCATTGCCCGAACCCCGGGTCGATGTGGGGCCTGAAAGACCCCGGAGCCGCCGTCTGGGTCTCGAAATCCGACGACCCCAAGCGCAAACTCGCCTACTCGTGGGAGGTTATCGAAATCGGGGGCGGCATCCTTGCGGGCATCAACACCAACCGCCCGAACAAACTGGTGGCCGAGGCCCTCGCCGCCGACGCCATCCCCGAACTGACCGGCTATCACGCAAGGCCCGAGGTCAAATACCGCGAGAACAGCCGCATTGATTTCCTGCTGACCGCCGGGGGCCGCGCCGATTGCTATCTCGAGGTCAAAAACGTCCACATGATGCGCGAAGCGGGGCTGGCCGAATTCCCGGATTGCGTCACCAAGCGCGGCGCAAAGCACATGGCCGACCTTGCCGCCATGAAGGCGGACGGCCACCGCGCCGTGGTTCTTTTCGTCGTGCAGATGACAGGCTGCGAGCACTTCCGCCCCGCTGCTGACATCGACGCCGCCTACGCGGCAGCCTTCCGCACCGCACAGGGCGCGGGCGTCGAGGCCCTGTGCTACGCCTGCGACTTCACCCATCCCGACACAGCAGACCCCACCATCACAATATCGCACGCCTTGCCGATTATGGGCGCGTAGTGCTTCGCAAAACGTGACAAAACGAGCAAAATCCAACGTAACAAACCACCCGCATCACCCCGCCAGCGCACCTTCATCGGACACCTTGGGGTCGGGTTGGCTGGATGGATTCGATTACCAAGTACTGTGCAACGAGTTGGAGCAATTTGAGGCCGTACAATTCAAACGACACCAAAAGAAGTGACCGAAGAAACTGCTATTTTATCCGCAGTTTTTTCAAGTGTGAAAGTTCGGGCCACATATGCTTGTAAAACCGCAGGCGAACTTCAGGGGTTGCTCTACGAGTATTCTCTATAGCTTTCGCGACACGGTATTCTCGTTCTTTAGAGCCTCGGAAAAGACCAAGCGGGAATGTCGCTCCGATGTTGTTGAGAATAAAATACCAATGCAAACAATTATTTAGGTACCCTTTGTCGGAAATTTCGCGTGCAATTGACACCCATTTTTCCCCAAAACGTTTCAGCAATTTTTCATAGCTCACCACCAATGTTGGCACTCCTCCGACGCTCAAAACTGAAACGACGATGAGCGGCAAACGCTGGATATCTGACCAGTCAATCTTAATTGAACCGCCAGCTAAGTTTACTGTTAGAGGAAGCGCTCCTGAAGCCCTGAAGCCGGGGTCTGCATCGAGTTCAAAAAAATGGTGAGTTAGCCTCGCGTTCGTTGAAAACGCCAGTCGAGCACGTTCAAAACTTAACTCCGTGTAGCGTTGTTCCGAAACGCGGTTTGAACCAAAATATGGATGGTTTGAAATCACTGTGGGAATTGTCGTGGACAACCTGCCGGCCCGATTCGCGCGGGCTAGATCTACTTGATATTCGAAACGGGTATCCCACGTCCGGTAAGAGATCGCTCGCAGTCCCTGCTGCCTAGCAAATTCGTCCGTTGCCCCTGATGCTTGGTCGGCATCAGTGAACAAAGTTTGATCACACTTCTCGCAATACCCCCGAAATGTGAGGGCGCTAGAAACTCGAACGCGAGTAAAATCGTTGGGTTTTCCTTTGTACAAATGACCGGAATGCGGTTGATACACCAGACACTTACCCCCCACATAGACACTCAACTGCTTGCTCTGTGAGATCGTGTGGCACCAAGCAATTTTAGAGGTCTGATTTGTACAATTTGGGTTCAAGCAGAACTTCAGGTTGCTTCTAATTTTAGTGCGTTCTTGCGCAATCCAGTCGATGTTCGAGCGTTGCTTATTTCTCATCGGTTCTCCCCTCGACACAATGAACAGCAACGTTGTTTGACCGGATCAAGTCATCCGCGAATCAACGGTAGATCCGCACTAGACTATGAAATTATCCATTCAACGCGGCGATGCCTGCTTCAAAAATTCACTATTGTTATAATATAACAAACTCGATATTGAAGATTGCTGTCAAAGCTGACGCTACCGCCTGAAACCGCATGCCGATCCATGCGGATCAGCGGCGGCACAAACGCGTTCAATATCCGATGGAGCGACCGATGAAATTCTTACTTCTCTCAGCCTCTGCTTTAACCGCACTTCTCGCAACAGGCGCTCTGGCAGAAGACAAACGTCAGGCGGATGCGCACCAGCACGGGCACGGTGTTCTCAATGTCGCACTGGAAGGCGGAACGCTCAGCATCGAGATGGAAACTCCCGGCGCAGATATTCTCGGCTTTGAGCACATCGCGGAAACCGAAGATGATAAGGCGACGGTACGGCAGGCACGCGAAACGCTCGGTGACCCTGTCGCTCTGTTCGGTCTCGCTGTTGCTGCCGGATGCGACGTAACGGAATCCGAAATCGAGATCGGCGCCGACGAAGATGATCACGACGAAAGTCATGCCGATAAAGACGACCACGACCACGAAGATGGCCATGACGATAAAGATGATGATGACAGTCACTCCGAGGTTCACGCACACTACACCCTGACCTGCAGCGCGCCCGCAAAGCTGACCGGCCTTGATCTCGGCGCGTTCTTTGCCGCCTTCCCGAACGCCGAAGAACTCGACGCTGCGCTTCTGACGGACAGCGGACAGGCGGGCGGAGAAATCACCCCCGCCTCCCCGACGCTGGCGTTCTGATCATCACGGAACGGGTGACAGCGATGAGCGATGACGGATTGTCGGGCGCGGGAAACCGGAAAACCGCGCTGCGTTTGGAAAACGTCGGGTTTGTCTGGCCGGATACCGGCTTTGAACTCAACGTCGCAGACTTCACGCTCAACGCAGGCGAGCGCGTGCTGCTGATCGGCGAGTCCGGCGCGGGAAAATCCACCCTGCTGAGTCTGATCTGCGGCGTTCTGCGGCCCGATGCCGGTTCCATCCATATCGGCGGAACAGACATCACGGCTCTGCGGTCTTCCGCGCTGGACCGTGTGCGCGCAGATACCTTCGGCATCATTTTCCAGATGTTCAACCTCCTGCCTTTTGCCTCGGCGTCGGAGAACGTGTTGCTGCCGCTCCGGTTTGCGCGGACACGCAAGGCAGACGCACCCCGCGACGCCGCCTCCGACCTTCTCATCCGTCTCGGGCTTCCCGAGGATGCCGTCCACGCAAAGGCAGGCACACTCAGCGTCGGCCAGCAGCAAAGGGTCGCCGCCGCGCGTGCGCTAATCGGGTCGCCGCCGGTTGTCATCGCGGATGAGCCGACCTCGGCGCTCGACAGCGCAACAGCGGCGGAATTCATGGCGCTCTTGGTGCAGGAAATGACACGCAGCAACGCCGCGCTGCTGATGGTTTCCCACGATGAGCGGCTTTCGGTGCATTTTGACCGCGTGGTCCCGCTCGACACCATTGCGCGCTCAACCCGGAAATCAGTCGCATGAGCCTGCTGCGCCTTGCCTTTCTTTCATTGCTGAACAGGCGCGGAACCGCTTTTCTGACGGTGTTCTGCATTGCCCTGTCCGTAGCTCTGCTGCTCGGCGTCGAAAAAGTGCGAAACGGCGCCCGCGCCAGTTTTGCCAGCACAATCTCGGGCACGGACCTGATCGTCGGATCACGGGCGGGCGACGTGCAGCTTTTGCTCTATTCGGTTTTCCGCATCGGTGACGCAACCAACAACGTGACGTGGGAAAGCTATCAGGAAATCGCCAAGCGCCCCGAGGTCGATTGGATCGTCCCGATGTCACTGGGCGATTCCCATCGCGGGTATCGCGTCGTCGGCACGACGCCCGATTTCTTCACCCGCTATCAGTACCGCAAAGACCGCGCGCTGCGTTTCTCATCCGGCGTGGCTTTCGACGACCTGTTCGACGCCGTCATCGGTGCCGATGTAGCGGACGCACTGGGGTATAGCGTCGGCTCACCCCTCGTTGTCGCGCATGGCACGGCCAGCACGGGTTCGGGGCACGACAACCGCCCCTTCCGCGTCAGCGGCATCTTAGAGCGCACCGGAACCCCCGTAGACAAGGCCGTGCATGTCAGCCTCGAGGCGATCGAGGCCATCCATGTCGATTGGCGCAGCGGCGCACGGGTCGAGGCGCTGGATATTCCGGAGGCGCGCGTTCGGGCGATGGACCTGACACCGAAAACCGTGACTGCGGCTCTTGTCGGACTCAAATCACGGATTCAGGCCTTCCGTTTTCAGCGGTATATTAACGAATACGAGGCCGAGCCGCTGACGGCAATCCTTCCGGGCGTGGCGCTGACCCGATTGTGGTCTTTGGTCGGCATTGCAGAGCGCGCGCTGTCCGCCGTGTCGTTGATGGTTGTCTTCACGGCCCTGATCGGGCTTGTCTCGACGTTGCTCGCCAGCCTGCAGGAACGCCGGCGGGAAATGGCGATCCTGCGCGCAAACGGAGCGAGGCCTTTGCACATCGCGGGACTTTTGATCACCGAATCCGGCTTGCTGACATTGGCGGGCGCAATGCTCGGTTTCGCATTTGTCTACATCGGATTACTGGGCCTGACGCCGTGGATTAACGATCGCTACGGGCTATCGCTGGAAATTGATCTGCCGACCGCATACGAATGGGCTATCTTGGCAGGAATAGCAGGCGCCGGATTCCTCGCGGGAATCATTCCGGCATGGAAAGCCTACAGAACCTCTCTCGCCGACGGCATGACGATCAGGAGTTGAGACGATGAAAAAGTTTATTTCTGCAACAATTTGCGCGCTCGCTGTCGGGGGTCTTGCCGTCATTTCAATGCCTGATATCTCGGGCGCGAAAGAGGTGACAGCGACAGCCGATGCCAATGAACTCCGGCGCATCGAATGGAGCGATCTGACCCCGCCCTTGTCCGCAGAGGCACAACAGGCCGCCGCCGAACTGAACATGCGCATCGACCAGATGACGGATACCGAAATCGCCGAGGCAATGGACCGCATCGATGCCGAGGGCAATTCGCTGATGATGGAACTCGACGATAAGACGGTTGAACTGGAGGGGTTTCTGGTTCCCATCGATTTCAACGTCGAGACGGTCACGGATTTTGTCATGGTTCCGTATTTCGGCGCGTGTATTCACGTTCCGGCTCCGCCGCCGAACCAGACCGTCTTCGTCAAATTCAGCGACGGAATAGCAATGTCCGATTTCGAAGACAGCTATTACTATCCGTTCAAGGTTCGCGGCAAAATCAAAGTGGCGCGCACAAAGACCGAGCTTGCCGAGGTCGGATATCAGGTGACCGCCAGCGACATCGAATTGAACAAGCAGCAATGAGTTTCAGGCGGGCTTCCCCGCGCAAGCCGCCGGTGACCGACCATAATGAAAACGCCCGAAAAACTTCCGCACCTGATCATCGCGGCCCTCATCGGGGCCGCGTTGCTTTTTGTCGGCACCAAAGCCCTTGCCCCCCAAACCGACCGTCAATTCGGCGGGGCGGCTTACTTTGAAAATGAAATCGGGGCGTTCGAGGAACAAGACCGCACCGATCCGCCCCCGCCCGGCAAAGTCCTCTTTATCGGCAGCAGCAGCATCAGACTTTGGAAAACGCTTGATCGCGATATGCAACCGGTCGAGGTTCTCAATCGCGGTTTTGGCGGCTCGATGCTCCATCACAGCACCTATTTTGCCGACAGGATCATCGCGCCTTATAAACCGTCTGCCCTCGTCATTTACGCCGGTGACAATGACATCGGGAACCGGACCGTTCCAAGGTCCGCGGCGCAGGTGGCGAAAGATTTCGATGAATTTATCGCCAAGGTTCGGTCCGCCGTGGGTGATATCCCCTTCGTCTATATCGCGATCAAACCCTCGATATCGCGGGCAGCGCAATGGCCTGAAATGCAGCGGGCCAACGCGATGATTGCCGAACGCGCAAAATCCGACCCGAAAATCTATTTCGCCGATGTCGCAAGCGGGATGCTCGATGCGCAGGGCAAAGCAAACGAGGAAATGCTGCTCTCTGACGGGCTTCACATGAACGCAAAGGGCTATGCGTTATGGACGTCGGTCATTCGGCCAATCCTGATGGATATATCGAAGAAACCTTAGACGCCCCGCCCGTCACGCCTTGTTGCCGGAGTCCGCCTTCCAGCCCGGAACGTCGGTTTTCCCGTTGAACAGCAGCCGGAATGCGAGAGTGGGATGCAGGCCGCGGGCATCGCATCATTTCACAATACCCGAGGAACTCTAAGGCTCTGCCGGCGTTTCATCCACAACATCCTCTGAAACATCCTGCCTCCAGCATGATAGGAAAGACCGCTATGACCTCCCCTCTGCTGACCCGCCGCGCCCTCGTTGCCGTTGGCGGCGGCGCTCTTATCGCCGGAACCTCGGGCCTGACAGTACCCGCCCGCGCGGCGGGTCTTGCGCCAACGCCGACGATGCGCGGCGGGGCAAACAACTACCGGCCCGGTGCGCCCATCGTTGAACGTATTGGCGGAGGCGGCTTTTGGATGACGGGCAGCGTCCGGCGTGCGGGCGACGGCGTCCCCCTTTCCGGTCAACGCATTCAAATCTGGGCGCACACGACCGAGGGTTATGAGAGCGACCCGCAAAGCCACGGCGCGACGCTGACCGACGAAAACGGACAGTTTCGCTTGGAAATGCCGCAGATCGTGCCTGCCTTCGGCCAGCCCCACGGCCACCTCGCCTATGACAGCGGCGATTTTCAAACCGTCTTTTTGCGTCCGATCATGCAAAGCACGAGTGACACCAGTCTTAACGTCGATTTCGTCCTGCAACCGGCCTGACCGGGCATGCCCGCTGTCACTGGCCGCATACGCCCGGTCCTGATCTGGGCGCTGCTGATCCTCGCAATCGCGGTTCCGATTGCGTTGGCGGCGGTCAGTCCGCAACTGGCATGGCGCAGACCGGTCTATATCGCTGCGGGATTCGCCGGTATCGCCGCAATGGCGCTTTTGCTGATCCAGCCTTTGCTGGCGGCGGGATATTTGGCGGGCCTGCGGGGGCCGCGCGGACGGCGGGCGCATCGCTGGACCGGTGGCCTGCTTGTCCTGGCGGTCGTGGTCCATGTCGCGGGACTTTGGATCACCAGCCCGCCCGATGCCGTAGACGCCCTGCTTTTTGTCTCGCCCGCGCCGTTTTCAGCATGGGGTGTCGTTGCCATGTGGGCGGTCTTCGCATCGGCACTGCTGGCACTCAGCCGTCGGCGGATGCAGCTGCGGCACAGCACATGGCGGATGGGGCATAGCACCCTTGCGCTGATTACTGTCATTGGCAGCGCCGTTCATGCCATGCTGATCGAGGGAACGATGGAAACGATGTCAAAGGCCGCCCTTTGCGCCCTCGTCCTGATCGCGACAGCCAAGGCTTTTTCCGACCTGCGTATCTGGTCTTTGCTGATCCGGCTGGGCCGTTCCTAGACGCATCGGCGGCAGTATATCCCGCCTTCCTGATCTGCTATTGACAGATCAGCCCCGCTTTCAGCCATGGACAATCCGCGATGACCGCCCGTTATCACCAACTCGCCTTCACGGAAAACGTCAAAGCCGAGCAAACCGCCCACGGCAGCCGTGAACACTACGAGAAATACGAGGGCGCACCGGCGGTTCCCGACCCGATCACCGCCGCCGAGGCCGACTTTATCAGCGCCCGCGACAGCTTTTATGTCGCCACCGTCGGGGCAACCGGCTGGCCGTATGTTCAGCATCGCGGCGGACCGGCGGGATTCGTCAGGGTTCTCGACCGGCACACCCTCGGAATGGCTGATTTTCGCGGCAACCGGCAGTATATCAGCATCGGCAACCTGCACACCGACGACCGCGCCTCGCTGTTTTTTATGGATTATGCGAACAAGCGCCGCCTCAAGGCGCTGGTCCGTATAAAAAAGGTGGATTTGTCGGAAAACGCTGAATTGTCAGAGCAACTTGCCCTGCCCGGATACAGGGCAAAGGTAGAGCACGCGCTGATTTTCACGATTGCAGCCTTTGAATGGAACTGCCCCGCGCACATCACCCCGCGTTTTTCCGAGGCAGAGATCGCGCCCGGTATCCGCGACCTGCATCAGCAAATTGCCTTGCTTGAGGCCGAAGTAAAACGCTTGCAGGGTTGATCCCGCGCGGCCAATACCCGACATTGCCGCCAAACGGAGAATTCATCGGATATGAGAGACAGCGTGAAGCGCACGCCCGAGGGCATAAAACTGCACACCCCTGAAGACTTCGAGGGGATGCGCAAGGCTGGCCGTCTGGCGGCGGAAACCCTCGATATGATCGGGCCGCACGTCGAACCGGGCGTCACCACCGATGCGCTTAACACGCTGGTCCACGAGTTTATTCTCGACCACGGCGCGGTCCCTGCGCCTTTGGATTACAAGGGATTTCCGAAATCCTGCTGTATCTCGATCAACGAGGTCGTGTGCCACGGCATCCCCGGAAAGCGGGTGCTGAAGGACAAGGATATCCTGAACATCGACGTGACCTGTATTCTGGACGGATGGCATGGCGATACCTCGCGGATGTATACGGCGGGCGAGCCGAAAAAATTCGCCAAACGCCTGATTGACGTAACCCACGAAACCCTGATGCGCGGGCTGGCGGTTATCAAAGAGGGCGCAACCTTCGCCGAACTGGGCCGCGCGATGCAAACCTATGCCGAAAGCGAGAAATGCACGGTTGTCCGCGAGTTTTGCGGCCACGGACTTGGCGAGGAATTTCACGAACCGCCGAATATCCTGCACTACGAGGCCAGCCCCGGCGATCAGCATTACAATCTTCAGCAAACGAAAATGCGCGCGGGCATGTTTTTCACGGTGGAACCGATGGTCAATATCGGAAAGCGCCACACCAAGGTCAAAAGCGACGGATGGACCGCCGTTACCAAGGACGGCCTGCTGACCGCCCAGTTCGAGCACTCGCTGGCCGTGACCGAGGACGGATGCGAGATTTTCACGCTCTCGCCCGCCGGTGTCTTTCATCCGAAGGACGGGGCCGCTTGAGCACCGCCAAAAAAAGCCCCTTCGGCGATGATCGCGGCCTGCGCGAGGCCGTTTTGCCGCTTGTCGACACGGCCCCCGCCATGAAAAAGCCCGCCCCGAAGAACGCGGGCCACCGCCAGCGCCTGCGTGAACGGTTTCTGGCAGGCGGCGGCGATTCCATGCCGGATTATGAATTGCTGGAGCTCATTTTGTTCGGTGCGGTTCCGCGCAAGGATACCAAGGGCATTGCCAAGGCGCTTATCGCGAAGTTCGGGGATTTCGAAGGGGTGATCTCCGCCGAACCCGCCCGCCTGCGCGAAGTGCCCGACGTCAAAGACTCGATCATTTCCCAGCTAAAGGTCATCGAAACCGCCGCCCAGCGCCTCGCGCGCTCGCAGGTAAAGGACAAAACGGTCCTGTCGAGCTGGTCGGCGCTAATGGGGTATTGCAAATCAAAGATGGCACGGCTGGAACGCGAAGAATTCCGCATTCTCTTTCTGGATAAGAAAAACGTGCTGATCGCCGACGAGGCGCAGGGTCGCGGCACAGTCGATCATGTTCCGGTCTTTCCGCGCGAGATTATGAAGCGCGCTCTGGAACTTAACGCGAGTGCGATCATCCTCGCCCACAATCATCCCAGCGGCGACCCGACGCCCTCGCGGGCGGATATCGAGATGACCAAACAGATCGTCGCGGTCGCCAAGCCCCTCGGCGTGACGGTGCATGATCATGTAATTATCGCGCGGGACATGGATGCCAGCTTTAAGGCGCTGGGCCTTTTGTAGGGGCGAGAGCCCGGCAAATGCCGGACTCCCAATATCAATCAGGTCGCGCGTTTGACGAGGCTGATGATAAACAACAGGATCACCGCACCGATGGTTGCGCTGACAATCTGGCCGATCAGACCGCCGCCGAACATCGGTCCCAACAGCATCCCGGCAATCACCGCACCGATAATACCGACGATGATATTGCCGACGAGGCCAAAGCCGCCGCCCATAATCTGCCCTGCGAGCCAACCGGCAACCGCACCAATAGCAAGCATGATAATAATTCCAACGGGATCCATGTTCTTTCCTCTCAAATCATCAGGCCGCATGAAGCTGGCGACCGCTGTTAACCTTTCGAAAACCATGCCGGATAAATTATTTAATGATTTCAACGCCGAGGTTAACGATAACGGCGATTTGAACTGCAAAACCGAGTCGCAATTTGCGAAAAAACGGGCTTAAGCCGGGTCGCAGCCGAGCAGTTTCGTCAAAACCGCCCATTCATCCTCGGCAACGGGCGCAACAGACAGGCGCGATTGCTTCACCAGCGCCATTTCCTGCAATTTCGGGTGCGCTTTGATCTCCTGCAGCGTCACGGGCGTTTTCGCGGGCATCACCGCACGCACATCGACGCACTCCCAGCGCGGATCATCGGTTTTCGAATCCGGGTGAGCCGCCGCGCAGACCTCCAGAATACCAACAATCTGCTTTTCACCGACCGAGTGATAAAAGAACCCGCGCTCGCCGGGTTTCATGGCGCGCATGTTGTTCCGCGCCTGATAGTTCCGAACGCCGTCCCACTCTTCGCCCGCCGCCCCCCGCGCGACCAGATCGTCCCATGAAAAGGCGTCCGGTTCGGATTTGAACAGCCAATATGCCATGGTTTTCAGGTTCCCGAACCAAATCCGTGCATGCGCAAAGCCCATTGCAGTGCGATCACAAACCCCTTCGCAAGCGGCAGGATCGCCAGTGCCACCACTGCGGTCAGCACCGGCCACAGGATCATATGCACCATATCCGGCAACGGCCAGTTCATCGCCCCGTACACCATAACCGGCCCGATCAGATGTCCCGTGATCAGAATTGTGATCCAGGGGTGCATGTCATCAGCGCGATGATGATGAAACTGCTGCCCGCAGGACGCGCATTCGTCGCGCACGGTAAGATAGCCGCTGAACATCTTTCCCTCGCAACAGCGGGGGCATTTGCGCCGCATACCTTGCAGCAACGCGGGCCATACAGGGCGCTTGCCGTCGGATTCGGCGGTTTGTTCGGTCATCGTTCTATTTCCGGTAAAATTGCCGCTCGGACATCAGTGTAGCGCAAATCGCGGGCATTGCGGATCGTGTCAGCATGTCGCGACCGGATTTGCCGCATTTCTCGATAAAAAACTGGGCGAGACGCGACGGAATCCCGGACCCGTGCCGTTAGAGGACCATCGAAGGGCATTCGGATCAAGCGTTTGAGACCAAAAACAAAGTGCCCGAAAGATAGAGGAAACAAGGAAGATGAAACGGAGCCTTATACATCTGACCGCGCTCGCGGCTCTCGCGGGCATGATTGTCACGACGGCGGGCCATGCGGATCAGGCGTCGGGCAAACAGACCATGTTTGAGCGTTTTGACCGCAATGCGGATGGCCGCGTCACCCGCGACGAGGCACGCAGCGCACTCAACGACCGGTTTGCGCGGATGGACACGGACAACAACGGAACCGTCACACGCGACGAGAAAAAAGCGATGCGTCAGGACCAGCGGTTCCGCAGAATGGACGGCAACGGCGACGGCGGTGTCACACTGCCCGAGATGGAGGCCGCGATGATGCAGCGCGTTCAGACCCGCTTTGCAAGACTGGACGGCAACGGTGACGGCATCGTCACGCGCGACGAAGTACAGGCGGCGCGCGCCGGCCGCGCCGAACGCCGCGGCCCGATGACACTGCAAGACCTTGACGCCCGTGTGATGCGTATGTTTGACCGGGCGGACCGAAACAGGGACGGCGTGATTGCGCCGGACGAAGCCGACTTGATGCGCGCCCATGGTCAGCGCAATTAAGAGTGTAACACCAGATTGGGCGGCGCAGCCTCGCGCCTCCCGGCCTGTGCCGAGGGTGCAAGGACGCATGAGTGCTGCGATTCCGAAGGGCGAAGATGACGACGCATTAATCGTGCGCTTCGCTGCGGGGGATCAGTCTGCTGCGCGCATTCTGGCAGAACGCCATACCGGACGGGTTCTTGCGGTCGCCACCCGCATGCTCAACAACCCGACCGATGCCGAGGATGTGGCGCAAGAGGCGATGATGCGGGCTTGGAAAAACGCCGGAGACTGGCGCCCCGGCGAGGCTAAGTTCTCGACATGGCTGCATAAAGTTGCGGTAAACCTGTGTTACGACAGATTGCGCAAGCGCCGCACGAAACCGCTGGAAGACGCGCCGGAACCGGTCGATGACCGGGCCAGCGCCCAGGAAGGACTGGAGGCCGATGACCGGATGTCTATTCTCAAGGCGGCGATGATGGAATTGCCCGAGCGCCAACGCGCTGCAATCCAGCTCAGCCACTACGAGGAAAAGAGCAATCCGGAAACGGCAGAAATTCTCGAGATCAGCGTCGAAGCAGTGGAATCGCTGCTGTCACGCGGTCGCCGGGCTCTACGCATCGCGCTTTCAGACAAGCGCGCACTCCTGATGGAGGAATGAAGATGATTATGACGATTGACAGATTTGACGAACTGGCCAGCGCCTACGGGGCTTCGATTTTCCTGTGGCCCGCTGACGAACAGGCCGCAGCCAATGCCCTCGCCGCCGCCTCGCCCGAGGCGCAGGCAGTTCTGGCCCGCGAAAAGGCCCTTGATTCGGCGATGGACGCATGGGAAGCCCCCGCTCCGTCCGAGGCGCTGATGGCCAAAATTCTGGGCGACGCCGCCGAGGTAAGCGCCGCCGCGCCGCTCGCCGCCCCCGCACCGCGCGCTGAACCTAAAAAGCCGGGCTTCTTCTCGCGGTTCTTCGGCGAAATGGGCTGGCGACCGGTCGGCGCAATGACCGCCTGTCTTGCCATCGGTTTTGTTGCCGGCCTGTCGGGCGCACCCGCACCGATTGAAGGCGAGCAACAGGCATTAAGCACAGAAGACAACGCAGTCGTTGCCACTTTCTTTGCCGACGACGACGAGAGTGATCCGTTCGACATGGAGATCCTCTGATGGCAGAGGCGACGAAATCCGGTTGGTTGAAAATTGTTTTGGGGCTGTCACTTGCCCTGAACGTCTTCTTCCTCGGCCTGACCGGCGGATCACTCTTTCAGGGCAAATCTGAACGGCGCGGCGACGCGCCGAACAGCTTTCTTGCGACCCTCAGCGACGAGCGCAAGGCGGAGGTGCAGGCCGTCTTCGCGAAAATGCGCGAGGACCGCAAGGCATCGCGCCAGACCACCCGCGCGTCTTGGGCGCAGGTACGCGAGGCAATGACCGCCGTTCCTTACGACCGCGCGGCGATGGAGGCCGCGATGGACGGCGTAATCGACGCCCGCACCGAACGCTCGCGCACGCGCTATGCCCAGATGGTTGATTTTGTCTCTGGCATGACCGACGAGGAACGGGTCGCATTTTCCGATGCGATGCGGGAACGCTGGCGTAACCGGCGTGGACGGCGTGAGGCGCGCGAAAACTAAGCCGCCGCCCTCGATAAACGCCTTTCCTAAGGTCGCTTGAACGATAAGATGAGGTGTGCATCCCGCACGCCTCATTTTCGGTGGTCCGCCCCATGCTGAAACTCAATCCCGCCATCGACGCCCTTTCCATGCCCGCCATTCCAAAAGTGCAAGCAGGGGCGCGCGCTTATGATGGCGGCCTTGGTCCCTTGCTGGATCTGTCCCAAG
>CALGNW010000225.1 GCA_937958345.1 uncultured Neomegalonema sp.
AGCTTGAAGTTATCGAGGTCTACCATCGCAACGGATAGCGTTGTTCCGAAACGGTTTTTCCGGCTCAATTCCTGTTCAAGTTCTTCCACGAAGTGGCGGCGGTTGGCCAGCCCTGTCAGGTGGTCGGTGCGCGATTGGGCGAGCAGCGCCTTGTAAGCATGTTCGAATTGCCGGACGCTGAGCATCGCGGTCGGCTTTCCCGCCGAGATGATCGGGATGTGCCGGATATTTGCGTCAGTCATAATCTGGAGGGTGGTCAGAACGCTGTCTTCGGGGCGGGCGGTGATGACTTTGGTGGTCATTATCTCGCCCACGCGGCGACTGGCTGTCTCGCCGCGAAAGGTGGCCACGGCCCGCGCCAAATCCCGCTCGGAGACAACACCGGCGATGTTGCCGACCTCGTCCAGCACCAGCAGAATTCCGATATTGTATGTCGAGAGCGCCCGCGACATATCCAGCAGCGTGCTGTCCGGTGAAAGGGATTTGAGGCCGTGGCTGCGGCCCTGCGCGATCAATTCGGAAACGATCATAATAGTCCCTCACTGCGAGAATGCGCAGTAAGGGTATTGTCGGATGCTTAAAATCACGCGAAGCGGCGCGGGTTAGATCGCTGTAATTTTACGAAAATACCGGTGTTTAGCGGTTTGCGCCCGGAACCCACAGCACGTCGTCTTTGCCGCCGTTATTCGCGATGCGCGAGGCGACGAAGAACCAGTCGGACAGGCGATTGACGTATTTTACCGCGTCCTCGTTCACGCTCTCGACCGTGGCGAGTTCAACAATCCGGCGCTCGGCCCGGCGCGAAACCGTGCGGCACAGGTGCAGCGACGCGGCAAGGGCCGAGCCGCCCGGCAGCACAAACGAGCGCAGCGGTTCGAGGTCGGCGTTCATCACGTCAATCTCGGCCTCCAGCCGCTCGGTCTGCGCGGCGGTCATGCGCAGCGGTGCGTACTCGGCTTCGGTGTCCTTTTCCATGTTCGGTCGGCACAGGTCCGCGCCGAGGTCGAACAGGTCGTTCTGAATACGGCTGAGCGCGGCGTCCATGTCGCCGGTGGCCTGCTGGCGGGCAAGGCCGACCGTGGCGTTTGTTTCGTCCGCACCGCCATAGGCGTCAACGCGCAGAGCGTATTTGGCAACGCGCGTGCCGTCGCCAAGGGCGGTTTCTCCGGCGTCGCCCGTCTTTGTGTAGATTTTGCTGAGAACAACCATGGTCAGCCCTTTCCGGCGAATGACACGAGAATAAAGATGAGGAGAACCGCAAGGGCCTGAAGGCCGATGCGCCACTGCATCATGCGGTTCGATTTGCGCGCGCCCTCGGTTCCGCCCTTGCCAAAACTGCCGATGCCCATGGCAAGCACGACAACCACAGCCAGCATCACAACGAGAATGGCGATCAGGAGTAACTTGTTCATAGGGACGCACTTAAAGCGGCAACGGGCGTTGTGCCAGTCGGAAATGCGCTAGGATGCTTTGCGCAACACCCAGTCCAGCCCGCGCGCGGGGAGAATCCGCTTGAGAAAGCCCATAAGATAGGTCGGGGTCGTGACGTAATAGCGCGGCTTGGGGCGCGGGCTTTCGCAGGCGTGGATCAGGCGCTTCAGGACGGATTCGGGGCCGAGTTCGAACTTATCCTCGCCGCCGTTGTAAAGACGCGGTTCCAGCTTGTTGCGGTATAGACCGGCCCAAACCGAGTTCGCCGCCCGGGGTTTGATCCATTTTTCGTAATGCGGAATTGAATTTTCGCGGATTTTCGACGTTACCGGACCCGGCTCGATCAACGAGATGTGGATGCCCGAGCCGTGAAGTTCGACGCGCATGGTGTCGCTGAGGCCCTCGATTGCGAATTTGGTCGAGTTATACGCCGCCCGCGCGGGCAGGGTCACAAAGCCCAGAATTGACGAGTTCTGGATAATCCGCCCCCCGCCCTGTTGCCGCATCACCCCGAGCGCCAAAAGGGTCAGTGCGTGCCAGCCGAAGAAGTTCGACTCGAAAATCGCCCGCAGGGCATTTGTCGGAAGATCCTCGGCCATGCCGGGAATGGCGTAGGCGCCGTTGTTGAACAGCGCATCCAGTTTACCGCCGGTGAGGACCATTGCCGCGTCGAAACCCGATTGGATTGTCGATTCATCCGCGTAGTCGATCAGCACGCTATCGATCCCTCCGGCGCGCAAACGGTCTACGTCCGATTGCTTGCGGCACGAGGCGATGACGTGCCAGCCGCGTTCCTTCATGCCCAGCGCACAGTGATAGCCGATGCCGGAAGAACAACCGGTGATGAGGAGTGTCTTTGACATGGGCGGCCTTTCGGATCGGGAGCGCCCGTCTTACTGCGAGTTGATCCCATGAGGCAACGCCCGTAGTCCGCGCACAAAAAAAGCCCCGGCGCGAACCGGGGCCTTTTCCGAAGTGTCGCCCCGCACATTGCGCGGGGCGTTTTCGATTACTTCTTTTTGAAGCGCAGGCGGGCAACGAGACCGGCAAGCGCGATCAGCAGGAGCGGCGCAGGCTCCGGAACCTGACCACCACCGGACGAAGAGCCGGTTGCACCCGAAGACGTGCTGGTATCGGTTCCGCTGGACGTCATGCCCGAGGAGGAGCTGACACCCGACGAGGTCATGCCGCTGGACGTCATACCCGAGGAGGTCATGCCCGAGGACGAAGACGACGTGCTGCTCGTGCTCGACGTTGAGCTGGAGGTGCTCGACGTCTGGCCGCCCGAGGTGTTTCCGCCCGAGGTATTGCCACCCGAGGTCAGGCCGCCGGAGGTGTTGCCACCCGAGGAGGAGCTGCTCGAACCCGTGCTCGACGAAGAGCTGGAACCGTCAGTACCCGACGAGGTCATGCCGCTGGAGGTCAT
>CALGNW010000226.1 GCA_937958345.1 uncultured Neomegalonema sp.
GCGCAGACCTGACGGATGATCCGCTCCATCTCGGCATAGATCGCCTTGTGAACCTGTTCGTCAAAGCTGCGCACGGTCCCGCCGAGTTTCACCACCTGAGGAATGACGTTATTCGCATCGCCTGCATGAAATTGCGTCACGGACACCACGCAAGGATCACGGGGGGCAATCCGGCGCGAGATTATCGTTTGCAGGCTTTGCACAACAGCCGAGGCGCAGACAATCGCGTCGCGGCAGTCATGGGGTTCGGCGGCATGACCGCCCAGACCCTCGATTGTGATGGCAAACTCGTCGCAGGCGGCGAGGATAGGCCCCGGCGTCGTCGCGAAATGGCCGACCGGCAGGCCCGGCAGGTTGTGCATGCCGTACATCGACCGGCAGGGAAACCGCTCGAACAGACCGTCCTTAATCATCGCATCCGCGCCGCCGCCGTTTTCCTCGGCTGGCTGAAAGCAGAAATAGACCGTGCCGTCGAAGGCCCGGGTTTCCGCCAGATGCTCTGCGGCGCCCAGCAGCATGACCGTATGCCCGTCATGGCCGCAGGCGTGCATGATACCCGGAGTTTCCGAGGCGTAGGGCGCGCCGGTTTCCTCGGCAATCGGCAGCGCATCCATATCCGCGCGCAGCATGATCGCGTTCGCCTCGTCCCCCGGACCGTTCCGCCCGTGCAGGATGCCGACCAGCCCGGTCCGGCCAATCCCCTCCTGCACATCATCAAACCCGAAGGACCGCAGCTTTTCCGCCACCGTCCTGGCGGTGCGGTGTTCTTCGTATCCCAGCTCGGGATGGCGGTGCAGGTCTTGCCGCCATTCGGCAAGGTGGTCAGCGGCGGCGGCAATGGAGTTGGCGATGGGCATGGCGGTTCTCTCAATTTCAAGCCGTCAGGTTCGCCGCGTCCCGCTAGAAGTCAAGCGCCGCGCCGTCCCGCAGGATCGCTTTTGCAGCGGCGGAAAAATCATCGCCGTCGCGGACATGCGCCGCGCCCTCATGTTCGATCAGCGGTGCGCACAGCGTCATCGGCGCGCGCGCGCCCTTTCGCGCCCTGACGACAACGCGGGTGGCAGGGCGGCCAATCCGGCCCGCAACCGGTTTGACGTGGATATCACCGGCACGGCCCTGCAGTTCCGCCAGTATTTCGGGCAACCGCTCGGCACGCTGGATCATCACCAGCCACCCGCCGGGCAACAACCGGCGCAGCGCGCAATCGACCCACACGCGCAGCGGAACCGTTTCGCGGTGCGCTGCCTGTTTGGCCTCGCTGACAATACCGTCTCCGGCGCGGAAATACGGCGGGTTGGCGATCACGCCCTCGAACCCCAGCGCCTTGAGATCGGGGGGCGGGTCGGCGACATCGCCCTCGAATACGGTAATCGGAAGAGAGGCCGCTGCGCCGTTCTCGCGGGCCAGCGCCGCGTAATCCGGTTGCAGTTCCAACCCGTACAAGGATAAGTCCGCGACCCGCGCCCCGAGACAGAAAGACGCAACCCCCGCCCCCGTGCCCAAATCCAGCACCCGCTCGCCCGCAACCGCAGGTGCGGCAGCGGCCAGATAGACGGCATCAACGCCCGAGCGATAGCCCTCGCGCGGTTGCTTCAGGTGCACCAGACCGCCCAGAAACCCGTGTTCCGACAACGATTCCGGTGCAAAACCCGTCATGCGTCTTCGGGAGTGGTTTCGATGTCGAGCAACGCCATAATGCGCCGTGCGTTGATCAGGTCGTCTTCGTGAACCATCAGACGGCGGGGTAGAATGCCGATGCTGCCCTCAAGCACGCTCATATGGACGTCGAAAACGATGGCTTCTATACCTTCGCCCTTGAGATACGCCGTTGCGGCGCTGATAATCGTGGGGTCGGTGGTTTTGAGAAGTTCTTCCATACATCCGATCACTTCGATTAAGACGCTTCACCTTCCGGCGCAACGCACCGAAAGTCAAAGGCCCTGCACATGACGCTTGCCGATCAGCAACAGACAAAAGCGCCGATGGACCGGCTGGCGGAGGCATTGGCGGATGACCTGTCAGCGGTCGATTCGATGCTGACAACGCATATGAACAGCTCGACCAAGCTGATCCCGCAAGTCGCGGCCCATCTGGTAAAAGCTGGCGGAAAGCGGGTCCGCCCCGTGCTGACGCTGGCTGCCGCGCGCCTGTGCGGATACGGGGGCGAGCATCACATCCGGTTGGCCGCAGCGGTCGAGTTTATTCATACCGCGACGCTGCTTCACGATGACGTGGTTGACGGCAGCGCCCTGCGCCGGGGCAAGCCCGCCGCGAATACCGTGTTCGGGAACAAGCCGAGCATCCTCGTGGGTGATTTCCTGTTCAGCCGCGCGTTTCAGCTGATGGTCGAGACCGGATCGCTGACCGTGCTGGATATTCTGTCCTCAACCTCGGCAATCATATCCGAGGGCGAGGTGATGCAACTGGCCACCGCCAACAACCTTGCAACGACCGAGGCCGAGCATTTGGCCGTGATCCGTGCGAAAACCGCCGCGCTGTTCTCGGCGGCAACCGAAGTCGGCGGCGTGCTGGCCGGTGTGTCCGCCGAAAAGCAAAAGGCGCTGCATACCTATGGCGACCGCCTCGGTATCGCGTTTCAGCTGGCTGATGATGCGCTTGATTATGCGGGCAAGGCGGGGACCATCGGCAAGGACGCAGGCGATGATTTCCGCGAGGGCAAAGTCACGCAACCGATCCTGCGCGCCTTTAAGGCCGCCGATGACACCGAACGCACCTTTTGGAAGCGCACGATCGAAAAGCGCCAACAGGAGGATGGCGATTTTGAGCATGCCATGGCACTGCTGGACAAGCACGGGGCGATCTCCGGCGCGCTGGACGACGCGCGGCGCTATGGCGATGAAGCGCGCGAGGCGATCCGCTCGTTTCCGCAAAGCAGCCTGCGCGACGACCTTGATGATCTGGTCGCCTATGTCGTGGACCGCGATCACTGAGAGCCGCATCAGATAAGCGGCGCAGCCTGAACCCACCACGCGCCGTTCATCGCGCTCAGGTGATGCGCGGCCTGTTCCGCCCCGGCTTGGTCATCGAACAGCGCAAAACACGTCGCGCCCGAGCCGGACATCCGTGCGATATGCGCACCCGCGCAACCGCTGAGCGCCCTCAGCACCGTATCAATTTCGGGGGCAAGGACGCGGGCAGGACCTTCGAGATCATTGCGGGTTGCGGATGACAGCCACGCGCCCAAATCCGCAGCCGTTTCAAATCCCGGCGGTAAGGCCGGCGGTGCGGAGGGCGCGCTCATATCCAGCGCGCCGAAGACGGCGGCGGTTGAAACTTCGCGCATCGGATTGACCAGCACGGTCCACGCGGGCGGCATCGCCGGAGCCTCGTCCAGCACCTCGCCAATGCCGCGCATGATCCGCGACCGGCTGTCGAGGCATACCGGCACATCAGCCCCCAGTGTCAGCGCCAGCACGGCCAGTTCGGCACGCGGAATGTCGACACGCCATAATCCGCATAGTGCATTCAGCGCCGCCGCCGCATCGGCAGACCCGCCGCCGATTCCCGAGGCGACCGGCAAATTTTTTTCCAGAACCAGCGCCGCGCCGGACGCATCCGATCCGGCCCCCCGCACCCGATCCTGCAACGCGGTTGCAGCGCGCATGACGAGGTTGCCGTGACCGGTATCAAGACCGGCAGCGAACGGACCATTGATGGCGAGGGAAAGGCCCGAGGCCGGGGTCGCGGTGATCCGGTCGCCCGCCCCGGCAAAGCAAACGAGGCTGTCGAGAAGATGATAGCCGTCCTCCCGACGCCCCGTCACGTGCAGGTATAGATTAATCTTGGGCCGCGCGGCCACCGATAGAGCGGTCATGCGGACCCCGGATCGTCAGCGACAGGTTCAGCCGTCTTTGTCGGCGGGATCTTTGACCACCGG
>CALGNW010000227.1 GCA_937958345.1 uncultured Neomegalonema sp.
TCCGTCCTCGATATTGCCAAGGAACTGCTCGCGATTTCCGATCAGGGGCTTCACAGCCGCGCGAAGGCGGGCGCATTTGACCGCGACGAGGCGCATTTCCTCAATGCCCTCCGCGATGTGGTCGAGCGCGGAGAGACTCCCGCAGATGAAATGCTCTGGAAATACGAAAATCAGTGGAACGGCGATATCGACCGCGTTTACGCAGAATACAGCTATTGACCGCAGCCGAAGCGTCCTAAGGGCGCACCAGCTTTAGCTTGCGCGCCAGCCAACCAAAGATAACCCCCAATACGGGCAACACGAACAGCCCGACGAAAAACGCCGCAAACCCTGAAAACAGCGCAGCGACGGGCAGGGACAGTGCCTCTTGTTCGCCGTTGCTTGTCGCTTGCGCCTCTTGGAACGACTCGGCCAATTGCCCCGACAGGTCCGCGCCGAGGGCTTCTGCGAGAAAGATAATCACCGGAAAAATCACCAAAGACGCCGCATTCGCCGCCAGCCCTGCCATGACATAGGGGCGCAGCTCCGTTTCACCGCGCTTTGCCGCGCGCCAAGCCAGCCACACAAAAACCGTCAACCAAGCAGGCAGCGAGACAAACAGCGACAGGTTGCCGACATACCCGAACCGCGCCGCGTAGGGTCCCGCCATCGTAAACAGCGCGGGCATGATCGCGAACAGGATCGGGGCGGCCAGCAGGCAGGTGACAAAAGTAATCCGGGACGGCATCACGCGGCGGCTCCACTGGTCATGGCAACAAACACATCCTCAAGGTCGGCCTCCTCGGTCGACAGATCGCGTACGGTCACACCGGCGGCCTGAACCACCGACAAAATCGCTCCCAGCTGCATTTTCGACTTCGGATAGGTCACGACCAACGCGCCATCCCCGCGCAAGCGGACGTCGAGCGTTTCATGGTCGCTCAGCGCGGCAGGACCCGCCTCCAACGCGGTTTCGGGCCAGATCACCGCGCTCTTGCTGTCCACGCGCTGCATCAGAACCGATTTATCTTCGCAGGCGACGACCTCACCGTGGTTGATGATGGCGATGCGGTCACACATTTCTTCGGCTTCTTCGAGGTAGTGAGTCGTCAGCACGACCGTCACGCCGTCCTCGTTCAATTCACGGACATAATCCCACATCTGCTTGCGCAGCTCGATATCCACACCGGCGGTCGGCTCATCAAGGATCAGTACGGGCGGTGAATGGCATAATGCCTTACCGATCAACAGCCTGCGCCGCATCCCGCCCGACAGCGAACGCGCATAGGCATCGGCCTTGTCATCCAGCCCCAACGCCGCCAGCAACGCCATCGTCCGGCGCTGCTTTTTCGGCACGCCGTAAAGACCTGCTTGTATTTCAAGGGCTTCGCGCGGGCTGAAGAACGGATCGAGGATCAGTTCCTGCGGCACGACACCGATGCTGGCCCGCGACATACGCGGGTTCACGTCCTGATCGAAACCCCAGACGCTGACCGAGCCGGACGATTTAAGCACCAGACCGGCCAGTATATTGATAAACGTCGACTTTCCCGCGCCGTTCGGCCCGAGCAGCCCGAAGACCGACCCGACAGGGACTTGCAGAGAAACGCCCTTCAACGCCTGTTTTTCGGGCGCATTTCCTTGCGCCGCATAGGTTTTGCGTAAATCGCGGGCGTCGATGGCAAAGCGGGGGGCCTCAGAAGACATTCTGGCTCCGATTAACAGGAAAAAGCGGTTCGCGAGACGGCTATCATCGTGTACCCAAGAGCGCAAACGGCAAGGGTCAGCGCAAAAAAGCTGCGTTTGCCGCCCAGAAAGATCGACGAGGACATCATGGCCGGAACCCTGACCCGCGTAACCCCCGAACAGCGCGACCTGCAATGCATCGAGGTCGCGACCAAATCCGTGGCCTGTGACGGCGGCGGCGGCCCGCTCGGCCATCCGCTTACCTATTATGAAATCGGAGCCGAGGGTTCGGCCACCTGCGGATATTGCGGAAAGAAGTTCGTCCTTAAAAAATGACCTGCCCAATCTCACGACGCACTGCGCTCGGCCTGCTTGCAGGGTCGGTTACCGCGCCGTCACATGCGTTTGCACAGGCGGCGGCGTGGCGCGGCGGCCCGATTCCGAAAATCGGCATGGGCACATGGATAACCTTCGATATCCGCCCGCGAGACGAGGCCGCACGGTTACAACGGGTAGAGGTTTTGCGGGCGTTCTTCGCGGCGGGCGGGCGCTTTATCGATTCATCCCCGATGTATGGCATGGCCGAGGACACGCTCGGGTTTTGCCTCCGGCGTTTGCCGGACGCGCCCGTCATTGCCGCCGGCAAGGTCTGGATCGGACAGGCGGAACTCGGCGCACAGCAAATCGAAAATTCACGACAGCTCTGGCAGCGCCCGCGCCTTGATGTGATGCAGGTGCACAATCTGCTGCAATACGACGGTCATATCCGAACCCTGCGCGATATGAAGGCGCGCGGCGCGGTCACGCAAATCGGGATCACAACCTCGCATGGCCGCCGTCACGCCGACGTCGCGCGTATTATCGAAACCGATGACAGCCTTGATACCGTCCAGTTCACCTACAATATCGCGGACCGCGAGGCCGAGGCACGGTTGCTGCCCCTCGCTGCCGAGCGCGGATTGACGGTGATCATCAACCGCCCGTTCCGACGCGGCGCGCTCATCAGCCGGATGCAGGGCCGCCCGCTGCCTGATTTTGCGGCTGAAATCGGCGTGACGACATGGCCGCAGTATTTGCTCAAATGGATTATTTCAAATCCGGCGGTCACCGTGGCAATCCCCGCAACCGGCAATCCCGTGCATATGACGGAGAATATGGCGGCAATGTCCGGCCCTATGCCCGACGCCGCCATGCGCCGGAAAATGGTCGAGGCCTTTAAGGCAGCATCCTGAAGCCTCAGCCGACACCGACATATTTATGAACCAGATCGAGGTTACCCCGCAGGTCTGCGGCCATTGCCTCGTCGCGCCGCTCGCCGTTTTCGATAAAGACCACGCGGTCGGCAATCGACAGCACGGCATCAATGCGCTGTTCGACCAAAATCGTCGCCACGTTCTGCTCCTTGAGGCCGACGACAACATCGCGGATCAATGAGATCATCGACGGTTGCAGTCCCTCCGTCGGCTCGTCCAGCAACAGCACGCTCGGCTCGACGCACAGGGCGCGTGCCATCGCCAGCATCTGTTGTTCGCCGCCCGACAGGGTTTCCGCGCGCTGCCGGTACCGGTCGCGCAGGCGCGGAAAGAGGGTCAGCATCCGCTCGCGGGTTTCCTCGCCTTTGCCGCGCGTCAGCAAGCCGATCTCGATATTTTCCGCAACGGTCATTTCCGTAAACAGGCGACGGCCCTGCGGCACATACCCGATGCCGCGCTTGGGCACTTCATGCGGGGGCAGGGTGCTTATCGTCTCGCCGTCCAGCGCAATCGTGCCGCTGCGCGCCGGAACGATGCCCATAATCGCCTTCAATGTCGTGGTCTTACCCGCACCGTTCCGGCCCAGCAGGCACAGTATCTCGCCGGGCCGCGCCGTCAGGCTCATGCCGCGCAAAACCTGCACGTCGCCATAAAAGCAATCAAGGCCGGAAACCTCTAGCATCTAGCCCCCCAGATATGCGGTTTGCACATCGGCATTCGCGCGGATTTCATCGGGCGTTCCTTCGGCCAGAACCTCGCCAAAGTTCAGCACGGTGATCCGATCCGCCAGCGCCATGACAACATTCATATTGTGCTCGATCAGCATAACTGTTGCGTCTTCCGCGACCTTGCGGATCAGCGCATTGAACGTCTCGATTTCACCTTCCGCCAGCCCTTGGGTCGGCTCGTCCAGGATCAACAGTTTCGGCGCGAGCGCCAGCCCCATCGCGACCTCCAGCAACCGCTGATGCCCATAGGCTTGCGAACCAGCGCGCTCGAACGCCCGACTGCTCAGGCCCACCCGCTCCAGCGCCACCATCGCCCGATCCGATGCATCATCGGTGGCGTTCAGGCTGGCGCGGCGCTGGGCGGGCAACATGACATTGTCGTAAAGCGTCAGGTTCGGATAGATGCTGGTAATCTGGAAGGTATAGGCGATGCCCCGCGCCACGCGCTCGTGTGCGGGCAGTTTGGTTATGTCATCCTCCTCGAACCGGATTGTGCCCCGGGATGGTGAAATGCGCCCGCACAGCAGACTGACAAATGTTGTCTTCCCCGCGCCGTTCGGCCCGATCACCGCGCGCACTTCTCCGGCGGGCAGCGAGAACGCCTCGACATTCACCGCGCGCAATCCGCCGAAATCCTTCACCAGATTTTGTGCCGATAACAGCGTCATGGCAGCCACCCGTCGGTGCGTCGCCGCAACGATCCCAGCACGCCCTTGCGCGCAAAAAGGATCAGCAGAACCAGCGCCACGCCGACCACAATCA
>CALGNW010000228.1 GCA_937958345.1 uncultured Neomegalonema sp.
CGCTGGCCGCCGAAATAAATCAGCAGGATCAGCACCAGATCGGGCACGCCCCGGACAATCGTCGTGTAGATGGCCGCAATGCCAGCGGCAATCCGGGAGCCGGAGAGCTTCGCCGTCGCGCCTGCCATCCCCAGAAGCGTGGCGAAAATCAGCGACAGCACGGCGACGCTGACTGTCACCACCGCGCCCTTTGCCAGCAGCGGCGCGTATTCGATCAGCTTGTCCATCGCTGCCGCAACCTCATTGCTTCAGGGAAGTGCGCGGCCCATGCGCAACGGAAGGGCGGCGACCCGTACCGCCGCCGCCCCGTTTTGCAGATCAATCAGCGGCGTCACTCGCCGTAGATGTTGATCTCGAAATACTCCGCCGCGAGCTTGTCATACTCGCCGCTTTCCCGGATCGCGCCGATGGCGGCGGAAAGCGCGTAGCTGAGCACCTTGTCTTCCTTGCGCACGCCGATGCCCGCGCCGTCCCCATGGTATTTCGGGATCGAGTAATCGCCGCCGAAGAACGCAAAGCCCGCGCCGTTCTCGGTCTTGAGGAAACCGTCATCCATCGCGATGGAATCGGCCATCACCGCATCGACCCGGCCCGACTGAAGATCGAGATACGCCTCATCCTGCGTGCCATAGAGCTTCAGCTCGACCTCCGGAAATTCGCCCTCCATGAAATCCTGATGGATCGTGCCGCGCTGCACGCCGACGATCTTGCCCTTCAGCCCCTCGGCGGTGTCGGAGATTTTCGCGCCCTTGGCGGCGATGAACTTTGCCGGTGTCTGATAGTATTTCGCGGTGAAATCGATCTTCTGCTTGCGCTCTTCTGTGATCGACATCGAGGCGATGATCGCATCGCATTTGCCTTCGGTCAGGGCCGGGATGATGCCGTCCCACTCGGTCTGCACCATCTCGCAATTCGCGCCGATCTCGCCGCACAGCGCATTGGCGATGTCGATGTCAAAGCCGACCAGATCGCCCGATGGCGTGGTCTCGGAGAACGGCGGATACGCGCCCTCGACACAGATCTTCAGGTCAGACGCAAAGGCGGGCGTGACCGCCAGAGCGAAAGCGGCGGCGAGAATCGGAGTTTTCATCGTTGTGTCCCACGAAAATGATTGTCGTTGACGGCATTTGATCCGCGATGCCGCACAGCGTCAACTGTCAAGCTGCTGCGACGCGATGCGGCGCGCGCGGGGCTTGCCTTCACCCGGCAAATCCTGTTGTGTCGCGCTGCAACATAAACGCTCAATGAGGCCGCGACGATGGCAGGTTCCGAACATGGCGCAGCGGTGAATCGCGGGGCGCGTCCGCTCTCGCCGCATTTGCAGGTATATAAGCCGCAGCTGCATTCCGCATTGTCGATCTTTCACCGGGTCACCGGCGTCGGCAATGTGCTCGCCGCCATGCTGATCGCGTGGTGGTTCATCGCGGCGGCGTCCGGGCCAACCTACTTCGCCTTTGTCGACGGGTTCCTGACCAGCTGGTTCGGCATCCTGCTGCTGCTCGGCTTCGCGTTTTCGATCTGCTATCACATGTGTACCGGCATCCGGCATCTCGTCTGGGATGCGGGATGGGGTCTTGAGAAGCCGCAGGTCCGCACCTCCGGCTTCATCGTTCTCGCGGCGGCGGGCATACTTGGGCTTGGACTTGTGCTGACCGGCTGGCTCGGCTGAGGAGGAACGTCATGACGATGCAGACCCCAACGGCGCGGGTGCGCGGCCTCGGCTCGGCAAAGGGCGGCACGGATCACTGGTGGCACCAGCGGGTTTCCGCCGTCAGCATGGCGGTGCTCGCGCCGCTGTTCCTGATCCCCTTCGCGATGAATCTCGGCCAGCCCTGGGAGGAGGTCGCCCGGTTCTACAAGAGCCCGGTGAACGCCATCATCGCCATGCTGTTCGTGATCGCCAGCTTCTATCACCTGCGCCTCGGGCTTCAGGTGGTGATCGAGGACTACCTCCATGGCGGCACCCGCACGGTGCTGCTGGTGGCGATGAAGCTGCTGTCCTTCGCACTCGGCTTTGCCGCCGTGTTCTCGGTTGCGATGCTGGCATTCTCGGCGTGAGATTGCTGGCGACGGTTTGCCCTCGCCGTTGTCGTTGCACTGCGCCCGCAGTTTGACTACAAGGTCGATCAGGCACCCATAGCTCAGCTGGATAGAGCGCTGCCCTCCGAAGGCAGAGGTCGCAGGTTCGAATCCTGCTGGGTGCGCCAAAAGTTGCGCAAGGCCAACCGCTTCATCTTTTTGAAAACACGACTTCCCGCACCCGTATTGTCGGAACACCGCGCAGCATGTGGTTGTGTTACCGCCTGCGCCGCCCCGCCCGTCAACAGTACGGATCTCCGGACAGCCAGCGGCGGATTAACCGCTGGCCGTCCGCGCTCTTCGGTTAGCTCTCGAATTTTTGGACGTAATAGTCGACCATTTCGGACACCATCCGCTCGCCCATCGTGTCGGATGCATCTGCCAGTGCCTCTGCGGCGGGGACAGCCATGATGCTTTCGACGCCGGTGTCCCTCGCCATCTGGCGATAGTATCCGAGGTCTTTGGCAGCGTTTTGGATCGAGAATGCCAGCTTTGAAGAATCGCCATCGACACCGTAGGCGGCGACGAAATCGATCATCATGCAATGCAAAGGACCCGCCGCGATAACATCGTAGGCTTGTTTGCGTTCGATGCCCGCACGGTCGGCGATTGCCATCACCTCGGACATCGCATTCGCGACCGTCATGCCGAAAAAGTTGTTCAACAGCTTGATCGTATGTCCCGATCCGGATTCTCCGAGGTGGAAGACATTCTCGCCAAGATCTTTCAGCACGGGCTCGACGCGATCAAAGGCCGCCTTGTCACCGGCGCACATGATATTCAGCAACCCGTCAAACGCATGCTGCGGCGTGCGGCCAAGCGGAGCATCCAGATATGCCCCTCCGGCCTTCGCGACTTCCTGCGCCAGCGTGCGCGTTGATGCGGGCAAAGATGTGCCGAAATCGATGACAACCGCGTCCGCCTTCAATCCGGCAATAATGCCGTCGGCACCGCGCATACGCGCCTCGACGCTTTCGGATGTGTCAACGCACAGCATGATGATGTCACTTGCCTCGGCGAGCGCCTTGGGCGAACCGGCCTCTTTTGCACCACGGGCGATGGCGGCGTCGATGTTGGTTCGGCTGCGGTTTGCCAGAACGGTCAGGTCATAGCCTTTATCCAGCAGGCGCGAGACCATGGCGTTTCCCATAAGGCCCAAGCCGATGAATCCTATTGCGGTCATAGTGTCTCCAACTCAAATATCGGTTTCTGGGCTGTGTTGCGGTCAACCCGGTCAGTGTTCAGTCGTTCTGATTGCGGAATCATCCGCCGAGAAGGGCGGGCAGTGTCAGCGAGATTGCCGGAACAAATGTGATCAGCATAAGCGCCGCGAAAATCGCCAGATAGAACGGCCAGATCGTGCGAACGGCTTTTTCGATCGGCAGCTTTCCGACTGCGCACCCGACAAACAGACAGGTTCCCACCGGCGGCGTACAAAGCCCCAATCCCAGATTAACCAGCATCATAATGCCGAATTGCAGCGGATCCATCCCCAACGCGGTTGCGACGGGCAGGAAGATCGGCGTGCAGATCAGCAGCAGCGCGGCCATATCCATGATCATACCGAGCAGCAACAGCACCACGTTGATCATCAACAGGATCAGGATCGGATTATCGGTGATGCCGGTCAGAAGATCGACTGTTTTGCTCGGCACACGGTAGAATGTGAGCATGTAGGCAAAGGCCGCCGCGCAGCCAATCAGGATCATCACCATCGAGGTGGTTCGTACCGAACTGACGACCGCCGCCTTAAAGCTTGTCCAGGTGATGCTGCGATAAACCAGCAAGGTGACGACAAAGGCATACATTGCGCCGAATGCGCCGGACTCGGTCACGGTAAAGACGCCGGAGAGAACACCGCCGACGATAATGACCGCCGTCATCAGGCCGGGAATGGCGCTCGCAAAACTGATCGCAAGCATCGTCCAGCCCGGAAATTTCTCGGCCTGATAACCGCGTTTGACCGCGACGACATAGGCCGTGATGGCGAGGCACAGGCACATCAGAATGCCCGGCACGACACCTGCGAGAAACAGTTTGGAAATCGAAACCGCGCCGCCCGTCGCCAGCGCGAAAATAATCATATTGTGACTTGGCGGAATGATGATCCCGGCGATGGAGGATGTCACGGTGACGTTGACGGCGTAATCGGCATCATACCCCTTGTCCTTCATCACGGGGACGAGGATCGAACCAAGAGCAGAGATGTCGGCAATCGCCGATCCGGATATCCCGCCGAACAGCATCGAAGAAAACACATTCACGACGCCAAGGCCGCCGCGCACCGCGCCGACGGCGGCTTGGGCGAAACGGACGAGGCGCAACGCGATGCCGCCGTGAAACATCAAATCGCCGGCAAAGATGAAGAACGGAATTGCCATCAGGGCGAAGACGTTGACGCCCGCGACAATGCGTTGAAATACGATCAGCAGCGGCAGACCCTCGTACCAGAATGCCGAAAGCGCAGCAATTCCCAGAGCGAAGGCGACAGGCGTTCCGATGATAACGCAGAGGGCGAAAACCCCCAGGAGAAGCGCGAGTCCCATTCTTATTCCTGATCAATGTTGTCCAAGCGTTTGTCACACCCGAAGAAGACTCGGATCAGGTGGCCGCTCGAGAAGAGAAAAATCAAAGCCCCGGCGAATGTAAGCGGCAAAGACCGCAACCCTTCGGGCAGCTGAATGAGCGGGATCATCGATCCCCACTTGAAAATTGTAAGTTCAGTCCCGTACCAGAACATCATTGCGCCGAACATGATCAGCAGCAGGTCTGTCACAACGACGAACACCATACGCAGCCAGGACGGAACAAGATTTCGAAAGATGACGACGGACAGATGCGAGTGTTCGTGAATGCCAACCGCCGCACCCAGAAACGAAATGATCATCACGAGCAACAGCGAAACCTGCTCGACCCATGTCGGGGTGTCGTTCAACACGTATCGCCCGAAAACGAGCCAGGCGAAAATCACTGTCATCACGATCAGCGCGATACCTGCGATCACAATACAGACCTTGGAAATCAGGCCGTATGTTTTGTCCATCGTGCGGATAAATGCAGGAGGCGTTCTCGGTTCGCTCATCGGTTTCCCCGCTCATGGAACGCCCGGCATCCGGTTTTGGTGCCGGGCGTTCATTTTTCTTTTGCTAAGCGAGGTTACTTCGTGGCCTTGGCAAGTTCGACCAGCTTTTTCATATCGGGGTTGGCCTTGAGGTATTCGTCATAAACCGCGTCCATTGCGTCCTGGAACGGGCCCTTGTCAGCGATCTCGTTGACCTTGATACCGGCGGCTTCAACTTCGGTGCGAGCCTGACCCGACTGGACCGACCAGAGCGCGCGCTGATAAAGCGACGCCGCTTTTGCCGAAGCACGAATTGCGTTTTGCAACTCGGGGGACAGGGCCTCGAACTTTTTGGTGTTCACGCAGATGCACTCGGGAATGATCAGGTGTTCGCTGAGCGAGTAGTGCGATGTGACCTCGTAGTGGCCCACGTTTTTGAACGACGGAAAGTTGTTTTCCGCGCCGTCCACGACACCGGTTTTCAACGCCTGCTGGACTTCCGAGAATGCCATCGGTGACGGGTTTCCGCCCATTGCCGAAATCATCGCCGTGTAAAGGTCGTTGTTCATCACCCGGATTTTCAGGCCCTTGACGTCGTCGGGCGTCTCGATTGCCTTTTGGCTGTAGAACGAGCGTGCGCCGGCATCGAACCAGCCAATCGGCATCAGCCCGGCATCGGCCATGCCTTTGGACATGATTTCACCGGCTTCGCCGTCGAGCACGCGGAACATGTGCGGGACGCTTTTGAAGATGAACGGCAGGGAAACGAGGTTAGCTTCTTTTACCATCGGGCCAATCGGGCCGAGGCTGAAGTTACCCAGTTCGATCGCGCCAATACGCACTTGCTCCAGCGCGTCGGGCTGCGTGCCCAGCACGCCGCCGTGGAAAACGTCTACGGTCACTTCGCCGTTGGTGCTGGCTTCGACCAGCTCGGCAAACAGATCCATCGCCGGTGTGTTGGGGTGGCCGTCCGAGTGGATATTCCAAGCGCGCCAGTTTTCAGCCGAGGCCGCGGTGGTGATCATCGTCGCGGCAGCAAGAGCCGCAATAATCGAGGTTTTCAAAGTTCGTTTCATAGCTTCCTCCACAGGTAAACTCACGGTCATTTTTTCTGGGAAACCTTTAGTGCCGGACCGGCAGCACTACGGTTTTTATTATTGCGCCTTCGCGGTCAGACCCGCCGTCAGAGAAAGTCCTCCCTGCGAGGCGTAAAGCAATCAATGAGGGTCCCCGGCTCGATACAGACACATCCGTGCGGAATGTTTGTCGGAATGACAAAGCTGTCATTCGGCCCGACCTCGCGCACGTCGTCGCCGACGGTAAAACGGAAGCGGCCGCTTTTGACGAATGTTGACTGGATATGAGGGTGGTGGTGCAGCGCGCCGACCGCACCCTCTTTATCAAAACGGAAGGCGACAACCATGAGGTCCGGGTGATCGGCAAGCACCTGCCGCGACACGTTCTCACCGGTAGAGACGACAGGAAAATCACTCACGTTTAATTCCTAATTTTTGCATCAGATAAGCGCCGGGGCGCCTTCGTGAAGGTGACGGTGACGGACGCGCTCTATCGGGGTTGTCACATCAACGACCTTGAAAGAAGACTAGTATGTTAGTATTGTCAACCGGAGATCGACGCAAAAATTTCAAGAGCGCAACAGCCCCGGCTTTGATAGGAAAAGCCGTGAGATTGCCGGAATGACCGAACCGAAAAAGGCGCGAGATGCTAGAGGCCGTTGAAAAACTGGAACGCAGAACCACGACGGATGTGGTGTTCGAAACGCTGCACGACGAAATCGTTTCGCTGAAACTGCTGCCGGGTTCAAAACTTTCAGAGGCCGATGTTTCCCGCCGCTTCGGCGTATCGCGCCAGCCGGTTCGCGACGCATTTAACCGCCTTGCGAATATGGACCTGATGCTGATTCGCCCGCAGAAGGCATCGGAAGTACGCGGGTTTTCTATGGAGCGGATCGCCCATGCGCGCTTCGTTCGTCTGGCGGTCGAGCTGGAGGTTATCTGGCACGCCTGCGCCGTTTGGGACGATGACCGGGCCGGGGCGCTTGCGCGCAACCTCGATCAGCAACAACTGGCTATCGAGACGGACCAGCTCGATAGTTTCCACGGACTCGATCAGGCGTTTCACCAAATGATCTGTGAACTGGGCGGCTGTCCGATGGCGGTGAAGACCATTGATGAATGCAAGCAGAAGGTGGACCGCCTGTGCATGCTGAGTCTTGGCCGCAGCCGCGAAGCCGCGACGCTGCTGAAAGATCACCGCAAGCTGGCACGCGCCCTGAAAGAGGGCTCGGTCGAAAAAAGCGCCGCCATCGTAAGACAGCATATGAGTCGTCTGGACAGCACCCTTGTCGAGATACAGCGCGAGCACTCGGAATATTTTGAATGAGCATTGCCGCCGGGGCGGTCTTACCCGCCCGCGACACCGGCAACATTCACATATAGCGCATAGATTGACTGGCTCGCCGCCATAAAGAGGCGGCTGTTTTCACGCCCGCCAAAGCACAGATTGGCACAGCGTTCAGGCAAAGCGATGCGACCGATTGCGACGCCGTCCGGCGCGAAAATCATCACGCCGTCCAAGTCGTCTGACCCCATACCCCAACCGCACCAGAGGTTGCCGTCGACGTCCACCCGAAATCCGTCGGGCGTTCCGGCACCCGCATCAATCAGAATCCGCTTGTTCCGGATTACCGCGCCGTCCTCCGCGACGTCGTATGCCAATATCTTGCGTGTCGGCTCGCCGCGCGATTCAACGATGTAGAGCTTTTGCTCGTCCGGCGAGAACGCCAGCCCGTTCGGTCCCAGAACGTCGTCGGCAACAACCGTCATGGATCCGGTTTCGGGGTCAAAACGATAGACGTTCTGGCCGAGTTCAGGGTCCGCCCGATAGCCCTCGTAATTACCGGAAATGCCGAAAGGGGGGTCGGTGAACCAGATCGTGCCATCGGATTTAACGACAACATCATTCGGAGACGACAGCCGCTTACCCTCGAAACGATCGACCAGAACCGAGATCGAGCCGTTATATTCCGTTCTGGTGACACGCCGCCCGCCGTGTTCACAGGTGATCAGCCGCCCCGCTCTGTCCCGCGTTTGGCCGTTTGCGAAATTAGAGGGTTCGCGGTGCGCCGAAACCTGACCCGTCACCTCATCCCAGCGCATGATGCGGTTGTTGGGGATATCGCTCCACAATAAACAGCGGGCATCCCCGATCCAGACCGGCCCCTCGGACCACCGGCACCCCGTCGCCAGACGTTCGACCGCCGCCAAAGGCAGCCGGTATTTGTCGAACCTCGGATCCAGAGAGATGACCGAAGGATCAGGATAACGCGATGCGGGTCGCCATTCGGTTCGGGTCGTATCAGCATTGGACATCGTGTATCTCTATTCCCAAAAGGATTTACAGCCTTGAAAGTAAACGGCACGGCCTGAACGAACCGAAGCGGACGCCCAACCTTTGCAATCAAC
>CALGNW010000229.1 GCA_937958345.1 uncultured Neomegalonema sp.
CGCGCCATGGACCGTGTCACCGTCATTGTGGCGGTGCTTCTTCCCATGCCGCTTTTTACTGTGGTGCTTGTGGCGGGAATGATAATGACGGTCATTGTCGTACAGCCCGTAGGCGAGCGACGCACCGATCAGCGGAAAGGCAGGCGCATAATAGTACGGCTCGACATAGGTCCGGCGCGGCTGATAATACGGCTGCGCATAAGCAACATTCTGCTGCGGTGCCGTACCCTCGTAATACTGGGGCAGAGAGGATGACGGCACGCCCGGCTCAGCCGTACCGTTATTATAGGCAACAGGCTGATATGCGCCTTGCGGCGGCGGCGCGACGCACCCGCTAACAACCAGAGCTATTCCGGCAAAAACTGCCCACCGTAATTTTTGCATGATAACCATGTCGGTCCTCTCAATCTCGTTCGGGATCGCGCCGGTGAATAAGCCGTGGAGAGCGCGAACCGTACCGGATAGTTAACGCACCGGCAGACGATTTCCGTCGTTCCCGTTTCAACTTTTTGTCAAGACATTGATTAGAATGGGTATTTAAACCGCACCATTCAAACCGCTGCAATCAACAGCAGCAAAGATCGCGGCTTCATTCTACTCTTCCGAGAATCTGGGCCTCTCCGGACGGCGAACCTCGTCATGGCAGCTAGGCGTTGACTCTGATCACCGGTCCGGCCATATACGCGGCTCGCTTGCCGCAGTTCGCCTGCGGCATGTTTTGTTATTTGACGCTGTTCGAGGTTGGCAAGACGCCGAAAGCGGGCATTTCTGCACCGACAGAGATAGCTCCACCACAGGACGCGGGACATGAGAGGCTACAATGTTCGCGGTCATCAAGACCGGCGGCAAGCAATATAAAGTTGCCGTCAACGACGTAATCAAAATCGAAAAGCTGGCTGGTGAAGCCGGTGACACCCTCACCTTCGACAACGTGCTGATGCACGGTGCGGATGGTGCGGCAACCGTTGGTACGCCCATGGTTTCCGGCGCGGTTGTGACGGGAGAGATCCTCGAGCAGTTCCGCGACAAAAAGGTCATCGCGTTCAAAAAGCGCCGCCGTAAGCACTCTTCGATGACCAAAAAAGGCCACCGCCAGTATCTGACGGCTGTCCGCATTAAGGGCATCCCCGGCGACGCCGACGGTTCGAAGTCGACCGCTGAACAGAAAAAAGCGCGTGAAGCTGCCGACGCCGCGAAGGCGAAGGCTGACGCTGAAGACGCTGCACCGGCTACGGAAAAGGCTGCAAAGCCTTCGAACGATGCGCCTGCGGCTCCGGCCAAGAACATCGACGACTATACGCGCCCGACCAACTTCCTCGACGCCCCTGTTGAAGACGGTGACGACCTGACCAAGCTGCCCGGTCTCGGTGTCGCGTCGCAGAAACAGCTCAACGACATGGGCATCTACTACTACCGCCAGTTCGACGAGTTCGGACCCGCGGACTGGGAATATGTCGAAGCCTACATCGAGACGCAGCTTGAAGGCCGCGTTAAAGTGGACCGTCCTTCGATCATGGTCCAGATCAAGAAACTGCTCGAAGAGTAAGGAGAACAACCGATGGCACATAAAAAGGCAGGCGGTTCATCCCGCAACGGTCGCGACTCCGCTGGTCGGCGTCTTGGCATCAAAAAATACGGCGGCGAGCTGGTCATTCCCGGCAATATCCTCTGCCGTCAGCGCGGAACCAAGTGGTGGCCGGGTGAAAACGTCGGCATGGGCAAGGATCACACGATTTTTGCCAAGGTCGAAGGCCATGTGAAGTTCAACAAGGGCCTCAAGGGCCGCACGTTCATCAACGTGGAACTGCCGGCGGAAGCTGCTGAATAAGCTGCTTTCTTCGAATGTTTGAATTTTGAAGGGATCGGCTCGGGCCGGTCCCTTTTTTTGTGGAACTGTAAAAAAGATGAAGCCGGACAAACTCTATGTCAGCGTCACACAAGAGGACGGCGCGTTCCTCGTTCGCGGCATGGCCAGTCAGAAAAAGACCCGCGAGGTCTTCGACACCTTCCGCGACACCCGCCCCGGCGGACAGGCGGTCTTTACGCTGCTCAGTCAGCACGATGGCCGCTTGCGCCTGCGTCCCTCAACCGGCGATCTGTTCGATGCCGAGATCATAGGCCGCGCCGCGCACGCCACCGCGCTGTGGGGTCTGTTACCGGCCAAACCCGAAATCGCGATCCGCAGCGAAACGTTCACCGCCAAAGACGCCGAAGCAGTCATCCACGCGCTCTACACCTATGGCCGCGCGCAATTCCTGCACATGGTCAGACAAGAGCTAACCCAGTGACCACGATTGCACCAAACGCCGAGGCGTGAGAAAGCACCGATATGAAATTTCTCGATCAAGCAAAAATCTACATCCAGTCCGGCCACGGCGGAAACGGCCAAGTCTCGTTCCGCCGCGAAGCCTTCGTTGAATTCGGCGGCCCGAATGGCGGCGATGGCGGCAAGGGCGGCGATGTCTGGGCCGTGGCTGTGGATGGGCTGAACACGCTCATCGACTTCCGTTATCAACAGCACCACAAGGCCCAGCGCGGCGTGAACGGCATGGGCAAGGACCGCACGGGCGCAGGCGGCGAGGACAAGATCATCAAGGTTCCGGTCGGCACCGAAATCTACGACATGGAAACCGAGGAACTGATCGCCGACCTCAAACATCTCGGGCAAAAAGTCCTGATTGCGGAGGGCGGCAATGGCGGCTGGGGCAATGCCCG
>CALGNW010000230.1 GCA_937958345.1 uncultured Neomegalonema sp.
ATTGGCGCGCTGGGGAGGATTCGAACCCCCGACCCCTTGATTCGTAGTCAAGTACTCTATCCAACTGAGCTACCAGCGCGTACCGAGGCCGCTAGATAGCGTTGGCAGAGCAGCTTTGCAAGCGCACAATTGAAGAGAAGCGAAAAAATGCCTGTCAGCCCTGACTATCGACCCGATGTGCAATTCCAGCGGTTGGGGGATGCGTTCTCTGATCCGGTTGACGCAGCCGATTTTCCGGCGGTTTTATTGCGGTATCGCAATGACCGTGCGGCAGGGATGGTCGGGTTGGCGGGACTGACGGATGACGCTTGGGTCGGTCATTTCGGTCGTTTCCACTCCCTGCCGGACAATATGGAACGACCACGGGCCATGCGCTATCACGGTCATCAGTTTCGGTCTTACAATCCCGACCTTGGCGATGGCCGTGGCTTTTTGTTCGCTCAACTGCGGGATAACGACGGACGGCTGTTGGACCTGGGAACCAAGGGGTCTGGGCAAACGCCGTATTCGCGGGCGGGCGATGGCCGCCTGACGCTGAAGGGCGGAGTGCGCGAGGTTTTGGCTGCCGCCATGCTGGAGGCGCGCGGAGTCAATACGTCCAAGGCGTTCAGTCTGATCGAAACGGGCGAGGCTCTGCAACGTCACGACGAGCCTTCGCCCACGCGGTCGGCGGTTCTGGTCCGCCTCAATCACAGCCATATCCGTTTCGGGACATTTCAGCGCCACGCATTTCATAAAGATGCCGACGCCCTGAGCGCGTTGGTCACACATGTGCGTGAAAATTATCTGCCGGAGGCCGAGAGTGCAGCCGATCTGGTCAGGATTGCTTGCGAGAATTCGGCACGGCTTTGCGCGCAATGGATGGCGGCGGGGTTTGTCCACGGCGTTCTGAATACGGATAACATGACAGTCACGGGCGAAAGCTTTGACTATGGACCGTTCCGGTTCGCCCCCAAGTTCGATCCTGATTTTACCGCCGCGTATTTTGACCATTCGGGCCTGTATGCTTTTGCGAGGCAACCCGAGGCGGTGTTCTGGAATTGCCGTGCGCTGGCATCGGCGCTGGTTTTGATCTCTGACGAGGCCGGGCTGATTTCCGCTTTGGAGAGTTTCGAACCGGCATACCGGCTGGGTCTGCGCGATGCGATGTTTGCGCGGCTGGGAATTACCGCGTCGGATGATCTTGATTCTGATATGGATTTTGTCCGGCAGACGTTTTCCCTGCTGGAAACAACCGAAACTGCTTGGGAGCCGTTTTTCTTTAAATGGTTCGGCGGCAAGGCCCGCGAGTCTGCCGCGTCGGAAGACGAAAGCAAATGGGCGGAAATGTTGCGGCAGTATGATCCCGACCGTCCTGAGCGCATAAAGGGCGGATACTTTGAATCAGGAGCGGCTTGCGATCTTCTGTATGATGAAATCGAAAGCATATGGGACGCGATTGACCGCAATGATGACTGGGATCCGTTCGAGCAAAAGCTGGCCGAGATCGAACGTGTCCGGGTTCAGCTTGCTCTCTCGGGATAAAGCAAATTGCGACAGGACTATAGCGTCCGCGATGCTGGATATCCGAACGCCCTCGTTAAAAACCGACGGCGTCGCCGCCCTTTAGGCCCAACCTTTCGCGGGCTTCATCCGGTTCGGCGACGCTCAGGCCCAGATTATCGATAATCTCGCGGATGCGCGTGACTTGCTGCGCGCTCGACGTCGCCAATTCGCCTTTGCCGATATAAAGGCTGTCCTCCAACCCGACGCGCAGATTACCGCCCAGCATCGCGCTTTGCGTTGCGAAGGGCATTTGGTTCCGGCCCGCCGCCAGCACTGACCACTCATAGTTTTCCGCCCCGAATAAGCGGTCGGCGGTGCGGTGCAGATGCACCATATGATCCAGTTCCGCCCCCATACCGCCAAGAATGCCGAACACCATCTGAATAAAGAACGGCGGCTTGATCAGCCCCTTATCGACGAACCACTTGATGTTGTAGAGATGACCCAAATCATAGCACTCAAATTCGAACTTGGTCGAATGCGCCTCGCCGAGGTTCTTCAGCGCATATTCAATCGTTTCGAACGTATTGGGAAAAATGAAATCCCGCGTCATGGCCAGAAATTCCGGCTCCCACGGCTTGTTCCATTCCTCGTATTTTTCGAGCAGCGGAAAGATTCCGAAATTCATCGACCCCATATTCAGCGACGCCATTTCGGGCGAGGCGGCGGTCGCGGCGGCAAGCCGCTGATCCATGCTCATCCCGAGACCAGCGCCGGTCGAGACATTGATCACCGCATTCGTGCTTTGCTTAATGCGTGGCAGGAACTGCATGAATGTCTCGGGCCGGTGGTCGGGCTTGCCATAAACCTCCGGGTCGGGGTTGCGGGCGTGAAGGTGAATGATCGAAGCCCCCGCCTCCGCCGCCTCGATACTGGCCGCTGCAATCTCGTCCGGCGTCACGGGCAGGTGCGGCGACATCGTGGGGGTGTGGATACCGCCCGTGGGTGCGCAGGTGATGATGACGGATTTGGACATCGGTTCAGAGCCTCATTTTCTGGACTTGGAGCTTGTGCGCGCGGCGCTTCCAACATTCCCTCACCACCAAAGGGCGTTAATTTATCTTCGCATGCAATCCAAAAATCAAAGTCTTGGTCTTTGACGATGGGAGAAACTGACTGCTCCCCGATCAATCAGACAGTTCGCAATGCGGATCGGATTGAACTTCGTAAGAACAAAATCTGCGATCAGAACGCATCATAGCGAGAGTCGAAACGACCCCGTGATGGGTCGGAAATATCTTCCCGAACCCCTCAAACTCATGCCACGTTCAACCGATAACCGGGCAATGCGCCGCAGGAGAGGTTCGGATGTTTGAAGACAGGTTATCGCGGTTTCAGGAACGGTTGAGCGAGGCGGATATCGACGTCGCGCTGATTACCGACGATGACAATGTCTATTATCTGACGGGCTACTACGACTACCTGCA
>CALGNW010000231.1 GCA_937958345.1 uncultured Neomegalonema sp.
CAATCGGATGGATGCGCAGGTCACCTCGTCGGGCTTGCGCGCAAAGATCGGCTCGTCAATCTGGATATGCGTACATCCGGCCGCGACCAGCGCCCGCACCTGCACATTCAGCGCATCGGCCAGATCGCCCGCAAGACGCGCGGGGTCATGGTAATGGGCATCAACCGTGGTATCCGAAATCGTCATCGGTCCGGGCATGGTTATCTTCACGGGCCGTCCTGCCGCCGCCTCGGCGACATGCCAGTCGCGCACAAGCGTTGCCGTATCACCTGCACGGACATTCCCGCGAATGGTTGGCAACTCGCTGTGATACGCACCGTTGCGCCACGCTCTGCGGGTCAAACCTTCAAAGTCGAAACCGTCGAAATAGCGGCACTGATAATGAACATAATTATCGCGGCGCACTTCGCCATCGGTCGGCAAATCAACGCCGCACTCTATCTGGTCCTGAACCACGGACGCTGTTGCCTGATCCAGCAACGCCGTTGTCGCCTCCGACTGTTGACGTGCCCAATCGCGCGTCACCCGTTCGCCGAAACTCTCCGCATCGTGCCCCGTCTGAAACCAGTCGCGTACCGGCACGTTATCGGGTTTCGGAAATGCACCGATACAGGTTGTCGATAGCGGCATAGCCCGGCCCCACTCGTGTCAGTTGTCAGATGCACCCGCCGCCTTGGCATCAACGATCTCGCCCCGCTCGCGCGCACCCAACAAATTCGTCAGCCAGCCGGGGTCCATCTCCGGCACGGACGACAACAGCAAGTCGGTGTAGGGGTGATGAGGCGGCTTGAACATTTCAACCTTCGGACCTTGCTCCACGACTTTGCCGTGCTGCATCACGACAACTTCATCGGCGATGGCCCGCACTGTCGCGAGGTCGTGCGTGATAAACATATACGCAAGCCCGAGGTCGATTTGCAGTTTGTCGAGCAAGCGCAAAATCCCCTCGGCAACCAGTTGATCGAGCGCGCTCGTCACCTCGTCACAGATAATGAACTGCGGTTCCGCCGCCAGCGAGCGGGCAATCCCGATGCGCTGTTTCTGTCCGCCGGATAATTCACCGGGAAAACGGTGCATGTAGACGTCGGGTTCCATTTCGATCAGGTCGAGCAATTCGCGCACGCGCTCGCGCTGTGCCTTGCCTGACAGACCGAGGTAAAATCCGACGGGGCGACCGATGATATCCTCGATCCGCTGTTTCGGGTTCAGCGCCGTGTCGGCCATCTGATAAATCATCTGCGCCTGACGCAATTGGTCCTTGTTGCGCTGACGGTATCCGGGGGGCAGAGCCTCGCCGTTGAACAGAATTTCGCCCTTGGTCGGGGGCAGCAGTCCAGTGATGCAGCGCGCCGCCGTCGACTTGCCCGACCCGGACTCGCCCACAACCGCAACGGTGCGACCCTTGTGAATTTTGAAGTTCACGTCAAACAGTACCGGCGTCGCACCATAGGCGGCATCGACATTGCGCAACTCGACAATCGGCACTTCATCGGCGGGCGGCTTGGGCTTGGCCGTTGCCTTAAAACTGCGAACGGCCCAGAGAGATTTCGTATAATCCTCCTCCGGCGCGCTCAGCATCTTGCGCGTCTCGGCTTCCTCAATCGTCTCGCCAAGCTTGAACACCTGAATGCGGTCGGCCATCTGCGCCACGACCGCCAAGTCGTGCGTAATGTAAATCGCCGCCGTACCGAATTGCTCAACCGCATCCCGAATGGCCGCCAGCACCTCGATTTGCGTCGTCACATCCAGCGCCGTTGTCGGCTCGTCAAAAATAATCAGATCGGGTCGGCATGACATTGCCATCGCCGTCATGGCGCGTTGCAGCTGGCCGCCCGAAACCTGGTGCGGATAGCGGAACCCGATTTCGTCAGGATTCGGCAGCTGCAAGCGGCGGTACAGCTCGGTCGCGTCACTCTCCGCTTCGGTCGTATTCATCACGCCATGCTGGATCGGTGCTTCGGAATATTGATCAATCAGCCGGTGTGCAGGGTTGAAACTGGCCGCAGCCGATTGCGCAACATAGGCGATCTTTTTTCCGCGCAGCTTGCGGCGGTAGGTCTCGGATGCGGCAACCAGATCCGTACCCTCAAAATCAACCGTGCCACCGGAAATACGACATCCTCCGCGCGTGTAGCCCATGGCCGCAAGGCCGATGGTGGATTTGCCCGCGCCGGATTCGCCGATCACACCGAGCACCTCGCCGCGCTTCAGATCAAGGTCGATGCCCTTGAGAATCGGCAGCCACTCATCGCCGGTCTTACCGTCAATCTTCAGGTTACGGATTTTGAGGATTGTATCATCGGACATCGGGATATCTTTCTTATCAGACTGTCGCCGGGCCTCGGGCCCTTGACGTTCGTTGGCAGGGTCGGCCCGGTATCGGACCGACCCGGTCCAACTACTCTTTCAGACCGCTTGAACGGTGCAGCATCCAATCGACGACGAAGTTTACGGCCACCGTCAACAGGGCAATCGCACCGGCGGGATACAGCGGGATGATCTCACCAAAGGTAATCAGCTGGGCGTTATCACGCACCATCGTACCCCAGTCCGCCGTCGGCGGCTGGATACCGAGACCCAGGAACGACAGCGCCGCAATCGTCAGGAAGACAAAGCAAAACCGCAGGCCGAACTCGGCAATCAGGGGCGCCATCGCATTCGGCAGAATTTCCTTACGGATCAACCACCACAGCCCTTCGCCGCGCAGCTTGGCGGCCTCAACATAGTCCATGACGACAATGTTCATCCCGACGGCACGCATCAGACGATAGACGCGGGTGCTGTCCAACAGGGCGATCACGAGGATCATGTTCACGACATTCGCACCGAGGATCGTCAGCAGCAGCAGTGCAAAAATCAGCTGCGGAATCGACATCAGAACATCGACAACACGCGACAGAATATTGTCGGTCCATCCGCCCAGCACAGCGGCCAGCATCCCGAGAAAACTGCCCAGCAAAAACGACAGGATTGTCGTCAGCAGAGCAATCCCGACCGTATTTCGCGCGGCATAGATCATACGCGACAGCATATCGCGGCCAAGCTGGTCGGTTCCCAACAGGTACTCCGAGCCGGGTACGTCAAACGCATCACCGACAATTTCCTTCTCGCCGAACGGGGCGAGCAGCGGGGCGAAAATTGCTGTAACGATATACAGAAAAATCACGATCATCCCGAACCACGCGGTCAGGGGTGCTGTGCGAAAGGCACGGCGGATCGTAGTCCACCGCGATTCCTGTTCGACGCGCGGCGCTTGCGCATCGGCGGACAGGGCGGTCGGATCGTTGGTTGCATCTGTCATCGGTGCGTCCTCCTTACTTCGGGTGCAGAAGACGCGGGTTCGTGGCAATCGCCAGAATATCCGCTGTCAGGTTGAGCAAAATATAGGTCGCTGCAAAAATCAGACAGCAGCCCTGAACCACCGTGATGTCACGCTTGGAGACCGAGTCGACCAGCAACTGGCCCAGTCCGGGATAAACGAACACCACTTCCACGACGACCACGCCCGTAATCAGATAGGCGAGGTTGATCGCAATCACGTTGATAATCGGCGCCAGCGCATTGGGCAGCGCGTGTTTGACGATAATACGCCCCGGAGGCATCCCCTTCAACCGCGCCATCTCGATATAAGGCGAGGCCATCAGGTTGATAATCGACGCCCGCGTCATCCGCATCATATGCGCAGTAACAACCAGCGTCAGGGTCAGCGCAGGCAGGAAGCTGCGGTAAATACGCTCGCTGAACGACGCGTCGGGCGAAATGTTCGAGATCGACGGAAACGCCTGAACCGCACCGACCTGATAGCTCCACCAGCCAAAGACCGCATTGACGACCAATGCCAGCCCCAGCAAGCCGAACACACTTCCGAACATCGAAAAGCGGCCGATCTTCATGCCCTCACGCACCGCGCCAAAGCCCTCGACCAGCAAAAACAGACCCAAAACTGCCAGCACCCAGCGGGCGTCAAATCCGTATCCGACCGATAGAAACAGGATCAGCACGTAGGCAACAAAGAACTCGGGGAACGAGATCGAGGACAGCGTCGATACATTGATCAAGCGGTCAAACCACGAATTCCGGTACAGCGCCGCCAGCATTCCCAGAGTCACCGCCAGCGGAACCGCAATCACGGCGGCAAAACCGGCAAGAAACAGCGTATTGCCGAGGCGCGCCGAAATCAGTTCGGAGATCGACCGTTTGGTCGCCAGCGATGTACCGAAATCACCTTGCGCAACACCGCCGAGCCACGAAAAATAACGCTCTACAGGGGGTTTATCGAGGCCGACCTCGGCGCGAAAGGCCGCGACCGCCTCAGGCGTTGCTGCTTGTCCGAGAATTTCCTGCGCCAAATCGCCCGGCAGAAACTCGACCGCGCCCGCAATGATAATGGAAACAACGAATAGTGTGAACACGCCCAGCGCAAGCCGCTGGAGTGCCATTTTTAATATTGGATGCATCTGGTATAGCACCTCCCTTTGTCCTGACGTTAACAGTCACAGAACGAGGCGCAACCGTCTAAAACCGGATTGCAGGGTAAACTGGCGTGATCGTACCGCTTTTCGGCAGCATATCGCCGGCCCTCATCGGGTCGCTGCAACCGTTGCATCGACCAGCGGCACGCGCTTACCGGGTTGAAGATTGGCGGGGTCATAGGGTTCACGGGCAAAGACCTCACGCACCATAGGCCGGAAGAAATCCAGCGGCAGGTCGTCATATTCAGGATCAAAGCTCGCCTGATCCCACCGCTCGCAAAAGGCCACGCAATCCTCGAAATACGGATGCCCCGCATATTGCGCACGCTTTTCAGGATTACCGCCGACATGTTGCGCGTAATAAATCATCTGGAAATCGCCGTGTTTTTCAACGGTCCAAGTGCATTGCTCGCGCACAAAGGGCTTGATGATCGTCGCGGCATACTCATCGTGGTTATACGGCGCGTAGATGTCACCGATATCATGCAACAGCGTCGCGACCACCCAGTCAATATCGGCCCCGTCGCGCCATGCCCGCGTTGCCGATTGCACGGAATGGCCCAGCCGCGTGACCTTGTATCCCGACAGACTTTCATCAAGATCGCGCAGGGCATCCAGCAGGCGGTCTGCCGTACCCTTGGTGTATGCAATCTCGTGGTCGTTCAGAAACGCATAATCCTCGGCGTCGCCGTCTTTCATCTGAGTGAACTTTACCTGCTCCATACCGGCCTCACATTCTATCTGCGTATGTATTCAATTCGCCGGTCGCCCCTTCGGCCAGCGCGGCGCGCTGTGCCTCGCGGATTTCCTCGTACAGCGCCAGCGCGCCTGCATCGAATGCACGGGCGGGGGCGGCAAAATGCGTAAAGCCGCCGACACGATCCACCCCGCGTGCCAGCATCGCGTAATCCCGCTCGGCGACTTCCTGCCGCGCATTCGGATTGATAAAGCGCACCGCCAGTCCGATCCGGCGATCCGCAGACGTATTCGGGCCGGACGCGTGGAACAGCAATCCGTGATGCAAACTCATCTCGCCGGGTGACAGCACGATGTCCGTTGCATCGGCCTCGTCTACCTCGACAGCAATCTCCTGCCCGCGGGACAGCAGGTTATCCGCACCAAAGGTATCATTATGCGGAACGATCGCCTGTTTATGTGATCCTGCAACAAAGCGCATACAGCCCGACGCGACCGACACATCGGACAGCGCAATCCATGCCGTCGTCTGATCCGACGTCGCGCCCAGCCCCCAATAGGTCAAATCCTGATGCCACGACACGATCTTGGTCGTCTCGGCTTCCTTGATGAAAAAGTCGGCACCCCAGATCATCAGATCCGGTCCCAGAATACCCTGCACCGCATCCAGCACGGCGGTATCCATCGCCATGTCGGAAACGAAGGGCAAAACCACATGGGGACTGGTTCGCAGATACAGACCGATATCATGAGGCAGATCGCCGCCCGCGTACCGCGCCTCGACCCCCTCGAGAGTCCGGCGCAATTCGGCGGCTTTCTCAGGGCTCATCACGCGCAGGGGGAATAAAAATCCGTCCCGCCAATAATTTTCGATTTGTGCATTCGAAAGGGCAACCATCGCGAAACTCCATGCGTCTCGCGTTATTCCGCCACGTAGGGTTCATTCGGTCAAACGAAAAACGGCGTCCGAAGACGCCGTTGATCAATTCTGTATCAATGATGGGCGCACTAGAAACCGTAGCGCGCGCCAACAACAACATTGTGACTGTCGAGATCGGTTTCAGATGTCACACCATCGCGCGAGGTCAGCTCAACATCGACAAAGCTGGTATAGCGGTACATCGCTTCCAGCGCGAGCTGATCGCTCACGTCATAGCTGACACCGGCATCAAGGTGATACCCGAAGGCCGTGTCTTCATCGTCCATGACGGTTCCGACGGTCGGCGCGTTAATGCCGTGGTCGCTGAACTTGACCTTACCGGCACCGACGCCGCCGCCGACAATACCGTTCAGGCGCGAAACCAGCGGCACATCAAGATACGCATTGGCAAAACCGTAGAGTGTCTTGGTCTTGCCGAATGCAAGATCGTTAAACGTAGTACCGCCGACACTGTGGCTTTCAACATCAGCCGTCTGATAGCCCAGTTCGGCCTCGAGGCGATACCCGATGCTGTTTCTGACTTTTGCGCCCCAACCGACAACAGCGGCAACATTGTAGCCCGAGTTTTCGTATTCGTTGGCCACAGTTCCGCCCTGCAGGCCGAAGTGGGTATCTTTCAGACCGCTCCATCCGCCGCGCGCGCCGGCATAGACGCGGCTGCTCCAGTTACTCGCCGCAGGCGCCTTCACCACAGGGGCCGCAACATACGGCGCAACCGCGACTGGTGCACTGACAACCGGCTGGTCGATATAGACAATCTCTTCGCTCACAATCGGAGCCGACGTCATTATAGGAGCGGCCTCGTAAGACATTACGGGAGCAGCTTCGTATGACATTGCCGGTGCGGCTTCATACGACATCACCGGCGCTGACTGATGCGACACAGCTGCGGGTGCAGCCTGATACGATACCGCAGAAGGGGCGGTCTGATACTCAACAACCGGCAACGGGTTGTAAGAAAGCTCTTCGGTCGCGCAGCAGTTAACCGAGCCGTGCCCGTAAGGCACATTTACAACGCCGCCGCCCTGATGCGGAACGCCGTTGATGATGATTCCATTCGCCATTGCAGCCTGACTCATCAGACCGAGCGCAGCCGCGCCACAAAGCATAGTTTTCAACATGACGATCCGTCACCTTCCGTGAATTGCACTGTACACGGAGTATCTACACGAAAGACACAGTAAAAATCCATCAAAATATTCAATTTTACGAAGTAATTAATTGTAATTAAACAATTTTGTGAATTTGTACTTAGAAAAATTAAACTAAGTAAACAAAACTACGTTGAACAGTATTTACCTGCTACCCAGAGACGCCACCACAACGAAAAAGACCGCCCGGAGGGGCGGCCTTTCAGATGGTAGCGATAAGGGGCGGTATCAGGTATTTTCGTTGATCCACTCAACCAGCTTACCCTTCGGCTGTGCCCCGACCTTGGTCGAAATCAGCTCGCCGCCCTTGAACATCATCAGCGTAGGGATGCCGCGCACGCCATATTTGCCTGGGGTGTTCGGATTATCGTCGATATTTACCTTGGCGATGGTCACCTTGCCGTCCATCTCACCGGCAATTTCATCCAGTGCCGGAGCGATTTGCTTACACGGCCCGCACCATTCCGCCCAAAAATCCACGACAATCGGCGTGTCGGCATTCAGGACGTCTTCATCGAAAGACGTATCGGAAACTGTTTTTACGGCCATGGGCACTCTCCTCGTGAGGGCAAAAGATTCGCCCCGCTGCGCTGAGTGCAAAACTATGAATGGCAGGCGCTGAAATCAACCACGGTTAACGTGTTCGTGTTTCACCCGCTCCAATGCTGCCGCAAGGTCGTCCGTATCTGCCGTGTCCAACCGCGCGGCGTCCAGCCAAAGCACATGCGCCGACACGTGCGCGGCAGGATAAATCTCGCCAAGGACCGCAGCATATACCGCCAGTTGGCGCAAGTAAGCCTCCGGCAACTCCGCATGGGGCGCACCGCTCTTGAAATCGACAACATCAATCTGATCACCGCGCACGATCAAGCGATCGATCAGACCCGAAACAGTCCGCCCTGCCAGCGCGGCGACAGGGCCTGCTATCGGAACCTCGGCCATCGACCCTTGGCCAAATACCCACGAGAAATCCGGGGTATCAAGAATGGCCAGCACTGTTTCTAGCGCCGCGCGGTCCGTAGCCGATGACAGGCCCGCCGCCCCGGCCTCTGCGCGTTCCTCTGCGGGTATTCCCGCTAGCCGTTCGAGCAGGGCGTGCATCAGGTTGCCACGTTCTTTCGACGACCAGATCTCAGCGCCCGTTTCGTCTTCGGTCGGCAGTGGCGGCGGATCGGTCGGGTCTTCATCCGCCAACCGCGACGGAGATAACGGCGGCAACGCCGCCCCCTCATCTTTTACCCGCATCATAAGCGACGGGTCGATCCGCTCGGTTACCGCATCGTTCCGGGACACTGCTTCGGGGCGTTCGCGGGCCTTGCCGTCGGTTTCGATCATCAGACCTTCGACTGGCGAACCGTCCTCATCGACCAGTGGCGTCTTGAAAGGCTTGCCCTCGCCAAAACCGGCCTCAACCACCCGTAACCAGCTGTCATCCGGCGCTTCGCGCGACCCGCGATAACCGCACACAACCAGCCAATCCTGAGCGCGCGTCATGCCGACATACAGCAACCGCCTGTATTCCTGCATTTCCAACAACCGCCGGTACTCGCGCAGGCCCGCAACAGGCGGAGGGTCTTCATTGCGGCGGCGCGACCAGATCGGCGCATCGCCCGCCTCGGTCTTCAACACAAAAACGCCCGAACTGTTTCGCGGGGGCAGCGCAACGGTATCGGGCAAAAAGACGATGTTCGCCTCCAAGCCCTTCGCACCGTGCGCCGTCATCACCCGCACCTCGTTACGGCCCTG
>CALGNW010000232.1 GCA_937958345.1 uncultured Neomegalonema sp.
CACCAGCCAGCCATCGCTGTAGACCCGCGTGCGTGCGGGATCGAAGCTCAGGTTCACCGTGCCTTCGGGGATGGGCGCGCTTTCGGGGAGGATGGCGTTGACGCGGGTGCCGGCGACGTCGGCCTCGACGATGCGGTGGCGGCCCGTGTCGGCGACGCGGGTGACGGTGGCGGGGACGCCTTGCGCGGCGAAGGTCACGAATTCGGGGCGGATGCCGATTTCCGTGCGGCCCGTGGCGGTGGCGGTGTTCTCGGTGGTGCCATTCTCAGTAGGAACCGCGACGCCGCCGATGAAGGCCATGCCGTCGCGCGTGTCGCAGGGGATTACGTTCATGCCCGGCGAGCCGATGAAATGGCCGACGAAGGTGTGGGCGGGGCGCTCGAACAGGTCGACGGGGGTGCCGATCTGGACGATGACGCCCTCGTCCATCACCACGACCTGATCGGCGAAGGTCAGCGCCTCGGTCTGGTCGTGGGTGACGTAGATCATCGTGGCGCGGACCTTGTGGTGCAGCTCCTTGAGCTTGGAGCGGAGCTTCCATTTCAGGTGCGGGTCGATGACGGTGAGCGGCTCGTCGAACATGATGACGGCGACGTCGTCGCGCACGAGGCCCCGCCCCATCGAAATCTTCTGCTTGGCATCGGGGGTCAGGCCCGCCGCCCGGCGCTTGAGCATGTCGCCCAATTCGAGCATCGTGGCGATCTCGCGGACGCGGGCATCGACCTGTTTCGCGGGCACGCCCCGGTTGCGCAGGGGGAAGGCGAGATTATCGTAGACGGTCATGGTGTCGTAGATGACCGGGAACTGAAACACCTGCGCAATGTTGCGCGCGGCGGGTGGCTCGTGCGTGACATCGACATCATCGAACAGGATGCGGCCTTGGGTCGGGGCGAGCAGGCCCGAGATGATGTTGAGCAGGGTGGACTTGCCGCACCCCGACGGGCCGAGCAGGGCGTAAGCGCCGCCGTCGCTCCACTCCAGATCAATCTGTTGCAGGGCGTAATCGGCGTCGGTTTGCGGGTTTGCCATGTAGGAGTGGCGCAGGTTGTCGAGGGTTATGCGGGCCATTGCGCAGCGCTCCTATCGAGTGGAGAACCCTCACCCATCCCTCTCCCGATGGGAGAGGGTATAAAGGTCGCCTTTGGCGTCATGTACATCTTCACGCCACCAGCCTTCCATCGCTGCCGAAATAGAGGCCGCGTGCGGCGTCGAAATAAAAGTCGTGCGTCTCGCCGACTTTGAAGGCATGGACGCCGTGGGATTGGGAGACCCAAGGCTCTGACCCGCGCGTGAAATGTGCGATGGATTCTGAGCCGCTCAATTCTGTGACAACAACGGTTCCTTGCACCTGAACGGCGTTGGCGCTTTCGCGTATCGGGCTGACGGCGTGGGGGTGCAGGCCGAGGGTATAGGGGCCGTCGGGGGCGTTGGCGAGGGGAGCGGGAGCCGCCCAGCGTGCGCCCTCCATGATGATCTCGCCGCCCTCCTTTTTGACCGCAGCGGCATTGATGGGGGGATCGGAAAAGACGCGGGCGGTGTCGAGGTCTTTGGGTTTGCGGAAGACCGAGGATGTCTCACCGAATTGGGTGATCCGGCCCTCTTTCATCGTCGCAGTATGCCCGCCGAGCAGCAAAGCCTCGTGGGGTTCTGAGGTCGCATAGACCACAATCGCGCCGCGCCCCGCGAGCAGGCGGGGCAACTCATCCCGTAATTCTTCGCGCAGTTTGTAATCGAGATTGGCGAGGGGTTCGTCGAACAGCACCACATCAGAATCCTTGACGATGGCGCGGGCGAGGGCGGTGCGCTGTTGCTGTCCGCCCGACAGTTCCGAGGGTTTGCGTTTGAGCATCGGGGTGAGGCGCATCAGCTCGGCGGCCTCTTCGACGCGGCGTTTACGTTCCTTGCGGCCTACGCCTGCTACGCGGAGGGGGGAGGCAATGTTCTCGAAGACGTTCATGTTCGGATAGTTGACGAAGAACTGATGCACGAGGCTGACATTGCGCTTTTGCGGAGACAGCGCCGTGACATTGCGGCCCTTGATCCATATCTCGCCGGAGGTCGGTCGCTCTAATCCCGCGATGAGTTTGATCAGCGTTGTCTTGCCGGACCGCGTTTCGCCCAAGAGGACATTGAAGCCGGTTTCGGCCATCGTGACGCTGGTGTCATATATGTGGGTGTCGGCACCGACGCGCTTGGTCACTTGTTTAAGTTCGATGGTCATCTGAACTCACAGCTTTCCTGCGGGCACGCAATGTGCCCCTTGATCGTCGTGGAAAATTGAAAAACGAATTTTATCGGGGTCCAATTCTCCCCCCGTTTCCGGGGAGAGAAGAGGGAGAGTTGACCGTTCCGGGAGAAAAACGCTCACCGGTTTCGGCCAGCCTTATTTAGCAGCCCAGCGTTTTACGAGTTCGTCGTAGTTGACGGTTTCGCCTTGGGGCTTTTCGTTTTCAAGCTTTGCTTTCGCACCGCCCTTGCCGAGCCATTCCGAGGCGTCTTTTTCCTCGTTCAGACGCGGACCGCAGCCGCCATAGACATTTGCGCCCTCATCCGCGCGCTGCATCCGGGCCATGGTAATGTCCATCTCGGAGGCGAGACGGTCCATCGCCTCTTGCGGGGTGAACGCACCGGAGTTCACGTCACCGATTTGCTGCCACCAAATCTGAGCCAGCTTTGGATAGTCTGGCACGTTGACGCCGGTTGGCGACCACATCACACGGTCAGGCGAGCGATAGAATTCGACCAATCCGCCGAGTTTCGGCGCGCGCTCGGTAAAGCTTTCGTGGTTGATCGTGGAGTCGCGAATGAAGGTCAGACCCGTATGGGACTTTTTCACATCGACGGTTTTCGAGGTCACGAATTGCGCATAGAGCCACGCGGCCTTTTGGCGATCAACAGGGGTGGATTTGAACAGGGTCCATGATCCGGCATCCTGATAACCGAGTTTCTGGCCTTCTTCCCAATACGGACCATGAGGTGAGGGGGCCATGCGCCACAGGGGTGCGCCGTCTTCATCAACCGTATTGTTCCCCTCGGACTGAGGCGCAACCATCGACGCGGTGAAGGCGGTGTACCAGAAAATCTGTTGTGCGACGTTGCCTTGCGACAGGGCCGGAAGCGACTGGTAGAAATCGTAGTTCGCCGCACCCGGAGGCGCGTATTGGCGCAGCCATTCGTCCCATTTGCGGATCGCGTAAACCGCAGCGGGGCCGTTTGCCGCGCCGCCGCGTGATACGCTTGCACCGGCGGGATTACACGATCCCTCTTCCATGCGGATGCCCCATTCGTCAATCGGCACACCATTCGGGAAGCCCTTGGAGCCTGCACCCGCCATGGACAGCCACGCATCGGTCATGCGCCAGCCGAGATCGGGCGCGCGTTTGCCGTAATCCATGTGGCCGTAGACTTTGACACCGTCGATTTCCTGAATGTCTTCCGAGAAGAATTCAGCGATGTCTTCGTAAGCGGACCAGTTTACCGGAACGCCGAGTTCATAGCCGTATTTTTCTTTGAACTGTTTCTGGAAGTCTTTGTTGTCGAACCAGTCCTTGCGGAACCAGTAGAGGTTCGCGAATTGCTGGTCGGGCAGTTGATAGAGGCTGCCATCGGGGCCGGTCGTGAACGACTTGCCGACGAAATCGTCAATGTCGAGTGTCGGGCTGGTGACGTCTTTGCCTTCACCGGCCATAAACTCGGTCAGGTTGACGGCGAGTTGCAGGCGCGCGTGTGTGCCGATCAGGTCGGAGTCGTTGATATAACCGTCATAGAGGTTGCGGCCCGTTTGCATCTGGGTCTGGACGGCCTGAACGACCTCGCCCTCGCCGAGCAACTGGTGGTTCACCTTGATGCCCGTAATGTCTTCGAAAGCCTTGGTCAGTGTTTGGCTTTCGTAGGTGTGGGTCGGAATGGTTTCCGACAGCACGTTGATTTCCATGCCCTTGAAAGGTTCAGCCGCCTTGATGAACCATTCCATCTCGGATTTCTGTTCGTCCATGGACAAAGCCGACGGCTGGAACTCTTCGCCGATCCATTTTTCAGCGGCGGCCATATCGGCCCAGGCCGAGGGCGCCGTTGATAGCACGGCAAGTGCTGCAACAGCGGACATAAGGTGTTTGCGCATTGTCATCCTCCCATTCGTTTTGATTGTTTTGTCGTGTTCATCTTATGCTCAAACGAAAATGACTTGAGCGTCAAGCGAAAACTCGTATCGTGTTCAAGAAAACCGAGAAGGCACTTCAATGGACCTGACGTCAAGGCAGCAGGATATCCTCACAGCGGCCCGTAATGACGGGCGCGTTGGCGTCGATTCTCTGGCTCAAACATTCGATGTGACGCCGCAAACGATTCGCCGCGACCTGAATGATCTGTGTCAGCGCGGGCTGCTGAGCCGTGTGCATGGCGGCGCGATGCCCGCGAACAGCGTGTCGAATGTCGACTATGAGGAACGGCGTAATCTTGCCTCGGCGGAAAAGCGCGCGATCGGGGCTGCGGCGGCGACGCTGATCCCCGAAAACAGCTCGGTCATGGTGAATATCGGGACGACGACCGAACAGGTCGCCCGCGCGCTGACCGGCCATACAGGGTTGGTGGTGATTACGAATAATATCAACGTTGTTAATATCTTAAACGGAACACCCGGCAAAGAACTGATCCTGGCGGGCGGTGTTGTCCGGCAGGCCGACGGGGGCATTGTCGGCGAGGCGGCGGTCGAGTTTATCCGCCAGTTCAAGGCCGATATTGCCGTGATCGGCGCGTCGGCCATCGACGATGACGGGGCAATTCTCGATTATGACCAGCGCGAGGTCAGCGTGGCCCGTGCGATTCTTGATTCAGCGCGCAAGGTGATCCTTGTGGCCGACCACCTGAAATTTGAACGGACCGCCCCGATGCGGATATGTGGACTTGACCGGATTGATATGTTCGTTACGGATCGAACACCGCCTGCCGAGTTTATGCGCGCTTGTAAGACGCATGGGGTAACGGTTGAAATCGTTGAGCAAGGATCAATGAATAGACGTCTAAACGAACATGATCTTTCGGGCCGAAAGCGAACATCTGAACAGGAGACCACGCATGTATGACGTGTTCGTCGTCGGGGGCGGCGTCAACGGGGTGGGAATTGCCCGCGATGCGGCGGGGCGCGGATTGTCCGTCGGGCTGTGCGAACAGAGCGATCTGGCACAGGCGACGTCGTCGGCTTCGACCAAGCTGTTCCACGGAGGGTTACGCTATCTGGAATATTACGAATTCCGGCTGGTGCGTCAGGCGTTGATCGAGCGCGAGGTGTTGCTGAATGCAATGCCGCATATTGCGTGGCCGATGCGGTTTGTATTGCCGCACCACAAGGGCCTGCGTCCGCGCTGGCTGGTGCGGTTGGGGCTGTTTATCTATGACCATATCGGGGGGCGAAAAGACCTGCCCGCCACCAAAAGCCTCGACCTGAGCAGCGATGTGGCCGGGGTGGCGCTGAAGGATGATTACACGCGCGGCTATGAATATTCGGACTGCTGGGTCGAGGATTCCCGGCTGGTGGTGCTGAACGCGCGCGATGCGGCGGATCGCGGGGCCGATATTATGCCCCGGACGAAGATGGTTTCAGCCGAGCGGCGCGGCGATGTCTGGAAAATCACCCTGAGCGATCACGAGACAGGCGTCGCGCGCATGGTCGAGGCGAAAACAATCGTCAATGCGGGCGGGCCGTGGGTCGAAGATATTATCCGCGGCGGATTACGGATGAACACGTCGGATAAAATCCGGCTGGTGCGCGGGTCGCATATCGTGACTAAAAAGCTGTTCACCCATAACAAGCCCTACATCTTTCAGCAAAGCGACGGGCGGATCGTTTTCGCGATCCCTTACGAGACGGATTACACGCTGATCGGGACCACCGACGCCGAACATGACGGCGATCCGTCGATGGCGGTCTGTACCCCCGAGGAGGCAGATTATCTGTGCAAGGCGGTTTCAGAGTATTTTGAAAAGCCGGTGACGCAGGATGATATTGTGTGGACATATGCCGGGGTCCGTCCGTTGTATGACGACGGGGCGTCGTCCGCGACCGCAGCGACGCGGGATTATGTGTTGAAGCTGGAGGCGGATGACGGGCAACCGCCGCTGTTGAATATCTTTGGCGGTAAGATCACGACCTATCGGCGGCTGGCCGAGAAGGCCGTGACGATGCTGGACCCTTACTTTGAGGATATGGACCCCGACTGGACAGCGGGCATTCCGCTGCCCGGCGGAGATTTTCCCGTGGACGGAGTCAAAACGCTCGTGAGTATCGTGCAGGGCGGGTATCCGTTCGTTGATATGGAATGGGCACTGCGCCTTGTGCGGGCGTATGGAACCGATGCGCCGAAGATGCTGGGCGATGCGACGTCGCTGGATGACATGGGCGCGCATTTCGGATGGAATTTGTACGAGCGCGAGGTCGCGTGGCTGATGGAGCGGGAATGGGCGCGGACCGCCGAGGATGTGCTGTATCGCCGGTCCAAAATCGGCCTGCGGGTGTCGGAGGCCGAAAGCGCGGCGCTGGATGCATGGATGCAACGCGCGCGTGCCGAGGCCCTCAGCGCGGCGGGGTGAGTTGCGCTTGACGCAACCCGGTTGTCCGATGACAGATATTGCGACCAGAAACCGGAGCTGTTGCCATGACTTATATCCTCGCCATTGACCAAGGCACGACGTCTTCGCGGGCGCTGTTGTTTGATGCTGCGATGCAGGTGGTGACGTCGGCGCAGGAAGAATTCAAACAGCATTTTCTGGCATCGGGTTGGGTCGAGCATGACCCCGAAGAAATCTGGAGCACCACCATTTCGACCGCCAAAAAAGCGGCGGAGGGGATCACGCTGGCCGCAATCGGCATTACCAACCAGCGTGAGACGACCGTGGTTTGGGACCGCCATACCGGCAAGGCGATCCACAACGCGATTGTGTGGCAGGACCGCCGGACCTCGGAGATTTGCGCGCGGCTGAAGGCCGAGGGCGCCGAGCCGATGGTGACGGAAAAAACCGGCCTGCTGCTCGATCCGTATTTTTCGGGCACGAAACTGCCGTGGATATTGGACAAGGTTGAGGGCGCGCGGGCCAAGGCCGAGGCGGGCGATTTGCTGTTCGGGACCATCGACAGCTTTTTGATCTGGCGGCTGACGGGCGGTAAATCCCATGTCACCGATGCGACCAATGCGGCGCGCACGATGCTGTATAATATCCGCGAGGGGCGCTGGGACGAAGACCTGCTCAACCTGCTGAATGTTCCCGCCGCGATGATGCCCGAGGTGCGCGACAGCGCGGGACTG
>CALGNW010000233.1 GCA_937958345.1 uncultured Neomegalonema sp.
GCGTTATGATCTGATGACCGGCGTCAATTCACGCGGCACGTTTCTGGTGACGAAAACCTGTCTGCCGCATTTGCTGAAATCGGACAGCGCCCATGTCCTGACCCTCTCGCCGCCGCTGGATATGCGGACGATGTGGTTCCAGAATCACCCGCCTTACACCCTTGCGAAATACGGGATGAGCATGCTGTCGCTGGGATGGGCCGGAGAGTTCAAAGGCAAGATTGCGGTCAACTGCCTCTGGCCCCGCACGACCATCGACACGGCGGCGGTGCGTAATCTGCTGGGCGGTGAGAAAATGGCGTCCGCGTCTCGTACCCCTGCGATCATGGGCGACGCAGCACTGGCAATTCTGACCAAGCCGGTCGATTTCACCGGCTGGTTCTGCCTCGACGATCTGGTGCTTGCTGCCGAGGGCGAGACGGATTTTGACAAATACTCGGTGACGCCGGGCGGGAAACTGCAACCCGACTTCTTTGTTCCCGACAGCGCAGTACCCCCCGCCGAGGCAGGGGGTGCGGTCGGATGGCGCGAGCCGGTGCTGACCTTAGGCTAGCCGAGCACGCAACCATTCCCACGCGCCCAGAAACGCAATCGCGTAGAGGACGTGGCCGACCAGCGCGACCCAAGTAATACCGGTGAAGCCGAGGAACGGCTTCATCCCCACCACCAGATGCGCCATGACATAAAGGGCAAAGATCCACAGCCCGACACCATATGCCGCGGCGACCAGCAGCTTCGGCATCCACGGCGTTATCCGGTCGGCCAAAGGCCGTGCGATCAACAGCCAGCCCAGCGGATACGCCAGCAGGCCGACCAGCATGTGCAGCATGTATCCGCCGCCCGCGACCTTTGTACCCAGCAGCGCCTTGATGGTCCCGTTCGCCAGCCCGACAGGGGCCAGTTTTGCATACCCGGCCATTGGGCTGATTGCCTGTCCGAACAAATCGAAGGCTACGGTCGCGAAACTACCCGCAAGCAAGACCGTCATCACGGTCGTCGCAGAAATCGTTGCAGCGGGTACAGGGATATCCGTGTCGATCACAGCCATGATCGGTCTCCTTAAATTTGAATTGGGGGAAAAAGCGAGGGCGGCGGCATGAACGCCGCCCTCAGGCAGAGGAAGAGTGGCGTGGTGAGCGCCGCTCTTTCAGGGAACAGTGTCAGTTCAGTTGGGCGACACCCAGCGGAACCGAAAACTTTTCGCACCAGATGAAGACGTCGGTGAAGTCGGCTACATTCAGGTGCGCGGGAACGCGATAGCTTTGCGCGCCGGTCTTGGATTGCAGAACGCCGATCAGCGTGCCATCGACATACGTGCCGTTTACACCAAAGCCGACTTTCGGATCAGGCGCACCATCAAGGAAGAACTGCGGACCCAGTTGCACGATATAGCCCGAGGCGTCCTTGGTAACGGTGACACTGCCCGACGTGACATGGTTCGATGCGCCGGTGAATTGTCCCGTGCGGGCATCTCCTGCAAAGGCGCTGGTGGCGAGGGCGGCGGCGAAGGCGGCGAGGGTAAGGGTCTTGCGGATCATCTTTTCAGTCTCCTGTGGATGTGTTCGTTTGAACGAGTGAATTGCGGGCAATCAGAAGGGTAGGGTCAGCGAAATCGGACGCTGCGGCCCCTGCGCGGGTTGGCTGGCGCTCTGGGCGGGCAGCGCGCTGCGCCGCTCGCGAATGTCCTGTAATGCTTCGGCCTGGCGGGTCCGCCGGTTTTCAGCGGCGGTCAACCGGCCTGAGAAAAGCTCGGCCACCTCGGCGCGGCTTCCCAGCGGTGCCGCCGATGCGTCGTATTCGCTAAACGACATGGCCTTCGACGGCGTGGCCACGGTGGCGGTCAGGGCCAGAGCAATGCCCGCTGCTGCGATGCCGGTGAAAACTAAATGTGCCATGTCTTCGGTTCCTTCTGGTTGCGGGTTGGCCGGTGTCTTTCCGGTAAGACAGTGATGCCTGATCGAGACGCCGGTTTGAAATATCGTTTGCCTTTTGCTTCAATAGCCGTGAGCTATGAAGGGGCCACAAAAGGTCCGAAAACAAGCGTTGCAGTGCGTAATCACATCCAGTTGAGTAGCCGTTATCTATCGGTGAACGACTGAAACAATTCAGCCCGAAGGAGGCGCTACCCATGGAAATGCATCAGGTCCGTTATTTTCTGGCGGTATGCGAGGCACAAAACTTCACCCGCGCCGCCGAGGCGTGCAACGTCGCACAGCCTTCGTTGACAAAAGCAATTAAGAAACTGGAGGAGGAACTCGGCGGCCCGTTATTTCACCGCGAGCGCAACCACACAATCCTGACCGAGCTGGGACGCCGCGTAAAACCGCATATCGATCTGATGGCGGATGCGAGCGTTGCCGCCAAACAGGACGCCGCCGGTTTTTTCAACGACGAGACGGTGAAAATTCGTCTTGGGGTGATGACCACCATCGCCCCGACGCGGATGATCGGGTTTCTCAGCCGCTTGCGATCTGAAATTCACGGTCTGGAGATGGAGCTGCGCGAGGCCCCCGGCAAGGCATTGATAAAGGCAATGGCCGACGGCGAGCTGGACGTCGCGCTGATGGCAATGCCGGTGCTGCCGGACTCGCTTCATGCGATGGCGCTTTATCCCGAACGGTACATGATCGCCTTCCCGACCGGTCACGCGTTTCAACGACAGAACGCGGTCAACATCTCCGAATTAAAGGGGCTTGAATACCTGCAACGGGTGCATTGCGAGTTCGTCGAGCATTACGAGGAAATGGGCGACGCCAAACCGCTCGGCGTCAATGTGCGGTACAGCTCGGAACGCGAAGATTGGGTTCAGGCGATGATCGTGGCGGGTTTGGGTTGTTCAATCATGCCCGAACATTTGCCGATGCTTGACGGTATCGGTACACGCCCGCTGCGCGAACCGAAAGTTTCCCGCACCGTTTCGCTTGTCACCGTCGCCGGTCGCCGTCACTCGCCCGCCGTGGCTGGCATGATCCGCGTTGCAAAACGGTATCCGTGGCCGGGGGAAGGCTAGCCCAGAAAGACCTGACCTTCGGGATAGCGCACCTTGGGCTTGATGCGGGTTGCGAGGAAAAATCCGATGGTCAGCGGACCGACTCGGCCAAAAAACATGATCGAGCCGATTACAAATCGTCCCAGCGTATCAAGCTCTCCGGTTTCACCGCGCGACAGACCGACCGTACCGAATGCCGAGACGACCTCGAACAACACGTTCAGAAAGTCGCCATCGTGATTGATCACCAGAATAAAAGTGCCAAACAGCACGAAGAAAATCCCCAGCGTCGTCAGCGCCATCACCTTTAACACCTGCTCCAACCCGATGCTGCGGCCAAAGGCGACCAGCGCCGTGCGGCGCTTGAAAAACGCGATCGTCGCGAGGATCAGGACGATGGCCGTTGTTACCTTGATCCCGCCCGCCGTCGAGGTGCTGCCCCCGCCGATGAACATCAGCGAGATAAACATCAACGTGGTCGCGTCTTCCATCGCACCAATATCGGTGGTGTTAAACCCGGCGGTGCGCGTCGTGACCCCCTGAAACCAACTGACCCACAGCTTGCCCTGCACCGTTTCCATCTTTCCAAGCGTGCCCGGATTATCCCACTCCAGAACGGCAAACAGAACCACGGAAGTCACGATCAGAAAGGCACTGCCGGACAGCATCAGCTTTGTGTGCAACGAATATTTTCGCCACCCGACCCCGGATAAAATATCGGACAGAACGCCATAGCCAAGGCCACCGACGATAAACAGCAAC
>CALGNW010000234.1 GCA_937958345.1 uncultured Neomegalonema sp.
GCAAGAGGCCGGATATCAGGACCATCACGGCAACCGTGTGGTGCTGACCAGTTTGATGCCGGAACAAACTGCGCTGTCGATTACCTGCACCGGGGTGGTGGAAACCGAGGCGAATGCGGGCGTCGTGGGTTTGCATACCGACGCGGCTCCGCTTTGGTATTTCGCACGGCCAACCGCTCTGACGTCGCCGGGTCCGCGGATCGACGCGCTGATCGAGGCGCTCGGCTCCGATATCGTAGACGAGGTTGCGCGCTTTCATGCTTTATCCGCTATGATTGTCAGCAAGGTCGCCTACGAAACCGGACATACCGATGCCGACACGACATCCGAGGCTGCCCTGGGGATCGGTCGGGGCGTCTGTCAGGATCATGCGCAGATTTTCGTATCCGCTGCGCGCCGTATGAAGTACCCCGCCCGCTATGTCAGCGGCTATCTGATGATGGATGACCGTGTCGAACAGGACGCTACCCATGCATGGGCCGAGGTTTATCTCGAGGGCCTCGGTTGGGTCGGTTTCGATATTTCAAACGGTATCTCACCGGATGAACGCTATGTCCGAATTGCCGTTGGCCGCGATTACCGGGACGCTGCGCCTGTTGCCGGTGTAAGGTTCGGAAACGAGGACGAGACCCTGACGGTTTCGATTCAGGTTCAGCAGGCGACATCACAAAATCAATAGTATTCGCTCGGTTGCATTTTTTGCCGTATCTGCCTTTATTTCTTCCGCCTGCTTCGAACGAAAGATCACCAAATGACTTACTGCGTCGGCCTAAAGCTCGATAAGGGCATCCTCTTTATGTCCGATACCCGCACGAATGCGGGGGTCGATAACATCTCGGTATTCCGGAAGATGGTGACATGGGAAGTCCCCGGAGAGCGGGTGATTACCATAATGACGGCTGGAAATCTGGCCACGACCCAAGCGGTCATCAGCACGTTGGACGAGCGCGGAAAGGCCCCCGAAGACCGCGCCCCGTCCCTGCTGGAAGAACCGACCATGTTCCGCGTCGCCAAACTTGTCGGCGAGACCCTGCGCGATGTCATCAAATCGCAGACTGATACCGGCCAGACGGCGGATGCGTTCGGCGCGACGATCATCGTCGGCGGTCAGATCGCCGGCAGCGAGCCGCGACTGTTTATGATTTATGCCGAGGGCAATTTCATCGAAGCGTCCGATGATACGCCATTCTTCCAGATCGGAGAGACGAAATACGGACGTCCGATCTTGGTGCGCGCCTACGATCCGGCAATGAGCTTCGAGGACGCGACAAAGCTGTTGCTGGTGTCGTTCGACTCGACAATCAAGGCAAACCTCAGTGTTGATCTGCCACTCGATTATATGGCGTATGAGACCGACAGTTTTGCCATCGCGCAGCAGGGGCGCATCACGGTGGACAATCCGCACTTCAAACAGATTTCGAACGGGTGGGGCGATGCCCTGCGCGCGGCATTTGCCTCGTTGCCCGATTTCAAATTCTGAGGTGCGTTAGGCCATCTGGCTGCTCGGATTGCCGATCATGTTCAAAAACTCCTGCCGCGTTCTTGGATCGCGGCGGAACAGGCCGAGCATCTGACTCGTGACCATCGTGACGCCGTGCGTGTGAACGCCGCGCGTGGTCATACACTGGTGCGAGGCTTCGATCACCACGGCCACGCCCTGGGGCGCAAGAACGTCGGTAATCGCCTGCGCAATTTGCGCCGTCAGCTTTTCCTGAACCTGCAACCGCTTTGCGTATCCGTGGACGACCCGCGCGAGCTTTGAGATGCCGACGACCCGGTCGGTCGGAATATACCCGACATGCGCCTTGCCGATAATCGGCGCGACATGATGCTCGCAATAGCTTTCGAAGGGGATGTTCCGCAAGACGACCATCTCGTCATATCCGCCGACCTCTTCAAAGGTCCGCTTCAGATAATCCAGCGGATCAATGTCGTATCCCCGGAACCACTCCTCATAGGCGCGTACAACCCGTCCCGGCGTATCGAGCAATCCTTCGCGATCGGGGTCATCGCCCGCCCAGCGGAGCAGGGTCCGAACGGCTTGCTCCGCTTCGTCGCGGGTAGGTTTGGACATGGTGCGCTCCCGTACTCGATTCTCGCCTCCGTTTTAGGAGGCGCAGGCGTATCGGGGCAAGCGGCTTTGCAAGACCCGCCGGCGAGCGTCAGTTCACCCGGATCGACGCGGGCATTTCCACTTCGGACACCTGTTCAATCAGAACGGTCGCGAGGCGCTTGTCGCCCTTCATCAGATAAAGGTCGAACGTGCGTCCCTTGATGCGGATTTGCTTGCCGGATTTGCGAAGCGCCCGCAAAAACGCCAGATCACGGGCGCTGCGGGGGCCTTGGCTCATCGCATTGAACCGCTCGGGATTAAACCCGTAACTGTCGATCACTTCATGGGTTTGGTCAAACGACCGCAAGCCGCGAAAGGCGCTTTCGCCTTCGACAACAGCGCGAAAGACATCCGACTTAGAGACGTCCACGCCCTCGCAAATCAGGATCATCCGCCCGTTCGAACCGCGATTGACCAGACAATCTGTTGCCGGGCGCACATCGTTCGCGGGTGTCGCGGTCGGGCTGTTGCTGCGCTGGGTGGTTACGCCCGCAACCGTAGCGGCAACCTGAACGCCCTGATCCCTGCGCTGGGGCTTTTGGCGGGGCTGCGGCGCAAACGCGCTGCCGGTTGCAAGGTCATCACTGGTCACGAGGCTGAAGTCAGGCGGCGTTTGCGTGATGCCCGACAGCGATCCGATATCGAGGCTGGCCACGGCGGTCGGCGCGGGATCATCGGCGGAAACGCGCACACGGTAGACATCCTGCGTGCCCGCCTCACGGCGGCGCGGCACTGTCTCGGCCAGCGCCTTTTGCACGGCGGTAGACCAGCCGGACGTTCTCGGCGGCTGTGCCTTGACGCGTTGGTTCCGTTTTTCGTCGATCATATCGAGCACATCCTTTCGCTGAACGGGCGGCGCTGTGCGGTCGGGGGCTGTTCTTGCGGGCAGGCGCGGGGCCGGTTGCTGCGGCGCTTGCTGGGGCTGGGGAATAGGGCGCGGCGGCACGAGGGCTGCGATTTCCCAGGCCGTCATCGGTTCAGGGCCGGGCGCACGGCGCTCGGGGCGCGTTCGCGGCATTGGCACAAAGGGGCCGGACACGACAATCGGATTGGCGGTTTCGGCGAAAAGAATCTGAGGCCGCAGGGCAACCGGTTCCGCCGGGGCGTATCGGTCGGGAGCGGGCGTTTCGTCTGATGCGCGGCTGACGATATAGGGCGCAATATCGGAATCAGCCCCGAAATATTCCGGCCCGACCGGGATATAGTTCGCATACGCAATCGGTTCCGCGATCATCACGGCTTGGGGCGATGCAGGCGCGATCAGCGGCTTGAGAATGGCCTTAGCCGTCTTTTGCTGCGGCATCGGTGCGGCGGCAGGTGCGGGCGGTTTCAGCGGTGTGAAAAACGGTTTGGGCGGTTCCGGCTTTTGCGCCTGCGAGGCTCCGGCCAAGTATGCATCGGGCACGCTTTCAAACCGTGTCGCCATCACCGGGGCGGCGGGCGGCGTGTCGCGCAGCATCGCGACCGGCACGTCAACGGAAAGCGGCTGCTGCACAGCCTGAGGGTTCTGATCGACCGACGGTGCGGGGCGTCCGAAATCCGGCGGCGGCGGGAACCTTGCGTTGTGGGGCAGCCCTTGCGAGGTCGTCGAGCTACAGCCCGCAACGCAGATCATAATGGTCACACAGGGCGTTACCTTGGTCGACATGCGGTCCCCTCGACCTTTCTGGCCGGATCAAAGTCACCAAGATACATAAAATTATCGCTGATTCAATGCGTTAATTAATAAAATTAATCTAATGTATCAGTTTGATACTGCGCGTGTCCGCATGGATCGGTAAAAAACGACAGGCAATGTCGGAAATGCACTTGCCACCACGCTGCCCAGCGTGTCGGGGTAGAGAGGCATAATATGGGAAGCCGACATGCCCGAGACAACAGCCGAGACCGCCCCCCGTCGTCGCCGTGCCGGAGGCCGTGCGGGCAACGCGCGCGGGCGCGGTCCTGCCGTCGCGCAGCCGGCATGGCATCTGCCGGAATACCTCGACAATCCGGTCGAGCCGCTGACCCGCGAGGGTGTGGAAAAAATTCACGACGCGGCGATGCGCATTCTTGAAGAGATCGGCATTCAATTCCTGCACGAAGACGCCGTTGCGATCCTCAAACGCGAGGGCTGCACGATCCAGCCGGATGGCGTGACGGTCCGCATGGGCCGTGATTTCGTGATGGAGAAAATCGCGACGTGTCCCGAACGCTTTACGATCACGCCCCGCAATCCCGACAAGGCCATCGAGATCGGCGGCAACCGCGCGGTGTTCGGTCAGGTCGGTTCGCCGCCGAACTATTCCAATCTGGACGAGGGGCGTCAGACCGGCAATTTCAGGGCGTTCAGCGACCTGATCAAATTCACCCATTATTTCGACTGCATCCATTTTCAGTCCGGCTATCCGGTCGAGCCGGTCGACATCCATGCCTCGATCCGCCACCTCGATTGCATCCGTGAAAAGCTGGTGCTGTCGGACAAGGTGACTCACGCCTATTCGCTGGGCGTCGAGCGCATGGTCGACTCGATGGAGCTTGTGCGGATTGCAGCGCAGATCTCGGATGATGAATTCGAGCAATCGCCGCGCATGTTCACCAACATCAACTCGACCTCGCCGCTGAAACATGACTGGCCGATGCTGGATGGTGCGATGCGGATGGCGGCGCGGAATCAGCCGACGGTGGTGTCGCCGTTCACGCTGGCGGGTGCGATGGCGCCGGTCACGCTGGCGGGTGCGATTGCACAACAAACGGCAGAGGGTCTGGCGGCGATTGCGCTGCTGCAATGTGTGCGGCCCGGTTCGCCCGCGGTCTACGGATCGTTCACCAGCAATGTTGATATGAAGACCGGCGCGCCCGCCTTCGGCACACCCGAATATGTCCGCGCGACCCAGATGTCGGGACAGATGGCGCGGTTTTACAAACTGCCGCTGCGCGCCTCGAATGCCTGCGCCGCAAACTTTCCCGATGCTCAGGCGGCGTGGGAAAGCAGCAATTCGCTCTGGTCCTGCACCACGGGCGGCGTGAACATGATCTATCATTCAGCGGGCTGGCTGGAGGGCGGGCTGTGCGCATCCTATGAAAAATTTATGATGGATTGCGAGATGCTGCAACAGATGCAGCACTACCTCAAACCCATTGGTGTGACCGATGCCGATTGCGCCGTTGCCGCGATTGAAGATGTCGGCGCGGGCGGGCATTTCTTCGGCACACCGCATACGCAGGAACGCTATGAAACGGCTTTCTATTCGCCGTTCCTTTCCGATTGGTCCAACTTTGAAAACTGGGAAGACAACGGCGCTCTGCGTACCGAAGAACGGGCGAACAAAGTCTGGAAGCAAGTCCTCGCCGAATTCGAACCCGCTCCGTTGGATCAATCCGTTATCGAAGAACTCGATGCCTTCGTTGCAAAAAGAAAAGAAGAGGGCGGCGCCCCCACGGACTTCTGAGCATTTGCATCGCAAATGCGGCCCCGGATAAAGCAGGCGAAATCCTCACAGCCGCAGGTGCATCGAGCTTTAGGCCTTCGCAAGCGAAGGCCTAAAGCGTTCCGACCATCAACCGGCGCTAATCCCTCAGCGGCAGGTGCATTTTTGCAAAGCAAAAATCACCGAAAGCCCGCACAACACCGCCACCTCCCGCACCGGAACCGGTGGAGAGTTAAAGACACATCGCACATAACACCGGTTTGTCGGGCGGACGCTCGACCCGCCGCGCGGCGATCCCGCGTTCCGTGAAACGCCCGGGGGTCAAACCCTGCGCCTGCGCGGCAGGGCAGGCCGCCAACTGACTTGCGGTGCATTGCCGTAACAGGCGCAGGGCACGGCGCGGCAGAGACATCAGCAACCCCCGCAACGCTTTTATCCGCATCCGCAGACTGTCGCAGGAATGCGCCGGATCAAGCGGCAGGGCGGCGTCGATGCTGTCGCGATAGCGCGCAGACGACCGTGCCCCGCGCGCCTCAAAGGCCCGCGCATCCTCCGGCGCAACCTTTCCTGCGGCGATCAGCAGCCGCGCTGTCGCGATCACCAGAAATCCGGCGGCGGCTTCGGCGCGGTCCAGTAGCGACGCAATATAGCCGCGCACCCGGCGCGGACACACCCCGCCGAACGGACCGGCAGACAGAATCTCAACGACAATCGCCCACCCCGCCAAAAGGCGAAGCAGCGCATGCCGCTGAGTATCAACTGCCCGTCCCAAATCCATTCCGCCCGTCACCTCTGTTAAAGAACAATAAGTGAACAGGTACGAGGAAGAGTGATAACCTGTCAAGCGAAGAATGACAGCGCGCGGTGCGCCCCGATGTCACGGAGACGCCGCCGCGTTTACCGCGCGAACGCGCCCTAAACCAACCGCGACTGCGCCACCGCCGCCTTCACAAACCCCTCAAACAACGGGTGCGCGTCAAAGGGTTTCGACTTTAGTTCAGGGTGGAACTGCACGCCGATGAACCACGGGTGGTCTTCGATCTCGACGATCTCGGGCAGGTTTCCGTCAGGGGACAGGCCCGAAAATGTC
>CALGNW010000235.1 GCA_937958345.1 uncultured Neomegalonema sp.
GTGATTGCGCTGTCGCAGCTTTCCCGCCGGGTCGAAGACCGCGAGGATAAACGGCCTCAGCTTTCGGACCTGCGCGAATCCGGGTCGATCGAGCAGGACGCCGATGTCGTGATGTTTGTCTATCGCGAGGAGTACTACCTCTCGCGGACCGAACCGCGCGAAGGAACGCAAGAGCATTTGGAATGGCAGCAGGCGATGGACGCGGTCCATAATGTCGGCGAGGTCGTGATCGGCAAACAGCGCCATGGTCCCATCGGCATCGAGAAATTGCAGTTCACGCCGCAATTTACCCGATTCAGCGATCTCGCGGACCCCAACTATTACTCTGACCCTGCCAGTTCTGGATTTCAATCGGGTGTCATCCGGCAAGGCCACAGCAAACCGCTCGGTATTGGACAGAGCGCAGAGCAACCGTTGAGTCGGTTGAGCGATAAACAGAGCGCCACCCCTTTGAAAAAGTCGGATTTCGATTGATGAAGGAAGTGCGATCTCGTGATCAGAAATCTAGCGGTCTTCAGGTTTAGTGATCCAACCGCTATTGACGATAGACCTTGGTGCGGTTGCCGCGAACTGGCGCGCGTTGGATGCTCTGTCCGGTTCGGCGGAAACAGCGGTTGCGGTAAAGGCGAACGGCTACGGCTGCGGTGCGTTTGAGGTTGCGTCGGCTCTTGCAGGCGCGGGGTGTCGAAGCTTTTTCGTTGCGACGGTTGAAGAAGGTGCTGCCCTGCGCGGCGCGTTCAACGGCCACGACCATCGCTCGTCGATGGAAGAAAGAGCGGCATCGAGCATCTATATTCTTAACGGCGTTGCTGATCGGGGCGAGTCGGCGGTGGCTATCGCGCTGGATTTGCGTCCTTGCCTCAATCACCTCGGGCAAATCGAAGCGTGGCGACTCAGCGAGGGCGGCGCATGCGCGTTGCAACTTGATAGCGGGATGTCACGGCTCGGGTTGCCGCCTGCTGAAGTCGCGCGGGTTCCCGATGGCTTGGATGTGCGGTTGATCATGTCGCACCTGTCCTGTGCCGATGAGCCGGACCATCACTCGAACGAGACGCAGCGTTCACGGTTTATCGAGAATGCGGACGCGTTGCGGGACCGCGCGCCGGATGCGCAACTCAGCCTTGCGGCGACCGGCGGGACGCTGCTTGGCGGTGCGTATCACTTTGATCTGGTCCGGTGCGGCGTCGGGATTTATGGCGGGCATCCGTTTGCGGCGGCGCAACCTGTGGTGACGCTTGAGACGCCCATCCTGCAAATTCGGGACATACCGGAGGGTCAATCTGTCGGGTATGGCTGGTCGTGGACAGCCGACAGACCCGTGCGTATCGGGACCTTGCCGCTGGGATATGCGGACGGGATGCACCGCGCGCTGTCGAACGGGGCAACACTTTATAACCGAGGCAAACCGGTGCATCTGGTGGGCCGTGTGAGTATGGATCTGATTACCCTCGACCTGACAGGCCACGAAGATTTGCAGGTCGGAGATATGCTGGAAGTGTTGGGACCGCATCAGACGGTTGATGCTCTGGCAGAGGCAGCGGGAACAATCGGGTACGAAATTCTGACTTCGCTTGGCCATCGTTACGCAAGGCGCTATACGGACATAACTGTTTAGCGCATTCTTCAGGAGGCCGCGTGGCTGCACTATCTGCTCTGCACGGCTTTGTAGCCGGAATTGGCGCGGTTGTTCTTGGTCTGTGCCAGTCCATCGGTGCCGTAACTCTATTTGCTGTCCAAGGCGTTTTAGCGATTCTCACGCCGCCCTGGTACATGCGCGAACTGCTGCGCCAGATTATGAAAATCGGCTATTACTCGTTGCCGGTGGTCGGATTGACGGCGGTCGCAACCGGCGGTGTGCTGGCCCTGCAAATCTATATCGGCGGGTCACGGTTTAATGCCGAGAGCGTCGTTGCATCGATTGTTGCCATTGGGATGGTGCGCGAGCTGGGGCCGGTTTTAGGCGGTCTGGTCGTCGCCGGACGTGTCTCTGCCGCGATTGCCGCCGAGATCGGCACAATGCGGGTTACCGAGCAAATTGATGCGCTTACGACGCTTTCGACTAATCCTTTCAAGTATCTTGTGGCCCCGCGTCTGGTCGCCGGGATCATCACGATGCCCATTCTGGTCGCGGTCGCGGATACAATCGGTATCATGGGCGGCTATCTGGTGGCGGTTAACCGGCTGGGCTTTAACGGCGCGACCTATATGCGCAACACGATGGACTTCCTGACTTTCGGTGATGTCGCCTCGGGGCTGGTCAAGGCGGCGGTGTTCGGTTTTATCATTACTCTGATGGGTTGTTTCCACGGATATAACTCGGGACGCGGCGCGCAGGGCGTTGGCCGCGCGACCACGAATGCAGTGGTGTCGGCCATGGTTCTGATCCTCGCATTCGATTATCTGCTGACCGAACTGTTCTTCTCGACATGAGTACGGCCAAGATCGAGTTGCGCGATGTGCATAAGGCCTTCGGTGCCAATCGGGTCCTGCGCGGCGTAAACCTGTCCATCGCACCGTCGGAGTCGATGGTAATTATCGGCGGTTCGGGAACGGGCAAGTCGGTGACGATTAAATCCGTTCTGGGACTGGTGAAACCCGACAAGGGTGCGGTGTTTGTGGACGGGGTTGATGTGCGCAAACAAAAGCGCGCGCAGTTGCTCGACAAATTCGGGATGTTGTTTCAGGGCGGGGCGCTGTTTGACTCGCTGAAGGTCTGGGAGAACGTCGCGTTTCGTGTTTTGCGCAGCAAGTCGCCGGAAGAGTGCCGCGAACTCGCGATTGAAAAGCTGCGTCGTGTGGGCCTCGGGCCGGAAACGGCGGATCGGTTTCCGGCGGAACTGTCCGGCGGCATGCAAAAGCGCGTCGGGCTGGCGCGGGCGATTGCGACATCGCCGGAGATTATCTTTTTCGACGAGCCGACAACGGGCCTCGACCCGATTATGTCCGATGTTATCAACGATTTGATCCGGGAACTGGTGGTCGAGCTGAAATGCACCGCCATGACCATCACCCATGACATGACCAGCGTGCGCAAGATCGCGGATAAAGTTGCGATGCTGCATGAGGGCGTCATTCAGTGGATGGGGCCGGTCGGTGATCTGGATACGTGCGGCAACGCCTATGTCGAGCAATTCATTCATGGCCGAGCCGATGGCCCTATCGAGGCATTG
>CALGNW010000236.1 GCA_937958345.1 uncultured Neomegalonema sp.
CGATTAGAGGGCCGCGATTGCCTCCAGGATTTTGTCGGAGACTTCGGCGGGGCCGCCCTTGGCGCGGTTGGCGTGGCGGCGGGCTCCGGGGAGGCGGGCTCCCTCCATATCTTCAATCTTACCGAGTAATTCTTCGCCATGAGCAAGGAAGTCTGCGCCTGCTGTTTTGGTCGGGTCTATGGCCATCAGGAACTCGCCGCCGTTGAAAGGACAGCCGGGAACGGCGGTTTTCTTTGCCTCGAAGCTGAAGACCTCGCCGATCATCGCGCCGGCCATCAGCTCGATCATCATGGCGATGGCTGACCCCTTGTACCCGCCAAAGGCGAGCTGCACGCCGCCGTCGAGGATGGCTTGCCCGTCCGTGGTCGGATTGCCGTCTTTATCCAGTCCCGTCCCCTCCGGCACGGGAACTCCGTCGCGGGCGTGGATCATCACGTCGCCCCGCGCAATCACCGACGCGGCCTGATCAAAAGCCAGAACGCCGCCATCAGCGCGCGGCCACGCAAAGGCCATCGGATTTGTTCCGAACAGGGCCTCGCGGCCCCCGGCAGGAGCGACGTAGGGGATGGCGGCAGTCACGGCGAATCCGACAAGCCCCCGTTCCGCAAGGGCTTCTACCTCCGGCCAGAGCGCGGCGAAGTGCCGGATGCGGGTCAGACCGCACATCGCGATCCCCTGTTGTCCGGCCAAATCGGCAAGCGGGGAAATCGCCCGTTCGAGGGCGAGCGAGGCAAAGCCTTCCTGTCCGTGAACCTTTAGCACCGATGGCGCGATCTGTTCGACCGTCGGGTCCGCCGATCCGTTGGCATTGCCCTCGCGCAGACCTTTGACGTAGGCGGGGAGGCGGAAAAGGCCGTGGGATTGCGAGCCATCGCGTTCAGCGGCGGTCATCGTGCGCGCGACAGCCGCCGCATTTGCGGCGTCGCAGCCGTTATCCATCAGTGTCTTTTCACCGAGGGAGTAGATGTCTTCGAGAGTCATTCCGGCCATGGGTGCGCTCCGTTACGGGTCGCGGAACCGTGGCCTTACCATTTTGAAAGTGCAAGCATTCTGAGAGCGCGCGCCCAGTTATTGTTGCCCGAGCCGCGCGCTTATCGTTGCACGAAAGATCTACCGGCGCCCGAACAGCATTGCGACCACGATCCGTTCGTCGCGGATCGCTGTGCCGACACCGGCGAGGCGCAGGTTCGGGTCGAGGATGGCTTCGCGGTGACCCTCTTTCGAGTTCATCCAGTCAAGGACCGCACGGCGCACGGTTTCCTGATATTGCCACGTGATTTCGCCCTCTGCCGTCCAGAGGTTTTCCGCAACCTCTGAAAACTGCACGACATTCGCCTCTTCAAGGCGGGCTTGCAGGTCGCGGCCATCGGGGGCGAAGTGGCCGAAAAAATCGCCCGACAGCATGTCACCGGCATAAGACCCGGCTACCAGACCAAGCGAGGCATCTGCCGACAAAGGCTGTAAACCCTTGTTGGTGCGTTGCAGGTTGATGGTCTTGAAAATGGATTTGCTGACTTTCAGCGAGTAATCATAGCTGGAAGGTCCCCAGGGGCCATTGCGGTCCGCGCCGGCAATCGTGGAAACCAGCGTTGACTGTTGCGCACTTGCGACCGGCATAAGCGTTGCGACGGCAAGGACGGCGGCGGTGAGGGTACGGATAAAGGACACAGGATTTCCCTTGGTCAGGACATTTCGCACGATCTTGAACCCTTATGGTTAGCAAGTGCTTAAATCGCCCGCAAATCACGACAACCGGAACTGTCCCGCCCTGATCGGAACCCAAGCCTCGACCGCCGCTGTTGCGACGATGTTGGTCTGGCCGAGGGTTAGATGTTCGACGTTCAGGCCGCCCTTGCGTGCCGTGACTGTGGCGACCCCCCGTGGCAAAGTTGCGGCAACGGCGTCGGTATCAACCCTTTCAGGATGCTGGACGCCGATTGTAACGCGGACCTCCATATCCTCGTGATTCAGGTCGAGACTGCGGAATAGCAGCAGCGATGAGTGGTGCAGGGCATCCTGAACGGCACGATTGGCCGCCTTGGTATAATCCCCGCCGTAAAGGTCGTTGCCGGTTCCCATTTCAAGAATGATCCGGCGCATGGCGGGGGCGGTCATATTGCGGCCTCCATGTCGAAACTGACAGTTGCGGCGACATTGGCAATGACGGTGAATTTCGAGCCGTCCTCGCCGGGCACATCCAATCCGCCCTCGACGACTTCGACCGTCGCCGTTCCGTAAGGCAGAACGGCAGCGATGGCAGCTTTATCCACTGCATCGGGCCGGGCCACGCCGACTTTGACATGAACGATCATGGCGTCGCGCGGAAAGCCGAAGGCGTCGGCCATGTTCAGCGAATTATGCCAGAGCGCGTCTTTGAGGGCGCGGATGGCAGCCTTTGTGTGATCACCGCCCTGAAGGTCGGTTCCCATGCCGAATTCGACAGCGACGGGCGTGATGGCCATGTCAGTCCTCCAATTTCGCAAGCGCGCGTTCAAAGACGGACCGGTCCACGTTGCCGCCGGAGGCCGTGACGACGACCGCATCGCCCTCGATCGCGTCCTGTCGAAACAGCGCGGCGGCGAGTGCGGCAGCACCCCCCGGTTCAACGACGATCCGCAACCAGCGCCATGCCAGCGCCATTGCCTGAAGGGTTTCTTCGTCCGTCACGGCAAAACCGGGGCCGAAAAGCCGTTGTCCGACCGGAAAGGTCAGATCGCCGGGCGTCGGACTGAGGATTGCGTCCTGAATCGATCCTGACATGCGCGCGTTGACGACCTTTTCGCCCGCAATCAGCGAGCGGCCGAAATCATCAAAGCCGTCGGGTTCGGCAGGACGCACGCGCAGGCCCGGTGCATCGGCCTCGACGGCGAGGGCGATGCCCGAGCTTAAACCGCCGCCCGAGCAACACGTGATGAAGTCAGCCTTTTCGACGCCCATCTCGCGGGCCTGTTCGGCGACTTCGAGACCGATGGTTCCCTGACCGGAAATCACGTACCGGTCGTCATAAGGCCGCACGAGGATCAGGCCGCGCTCGCGCGACAGCGC
>CALGNW010000237.1 GCA_937958345.1 uncultured Neomegalonema sp.
CACGGTTGCAATTACAGGCTCGGTTCCGCGCAAAGAAGACAATCCCGCTGTTCCCATCACCGTCACCGAGCAAATCGAGTCGACGCACGCATCCTACGAAGCAGGCGCCGCCCTCGCCCACTGCCATGTCCGCAATGACGACCAGACACCGACATCGGATCCCGACCGTTTCGACGCCCTCAAAGAAGGGATCGAGAAACACTGCCCAGGTATGATCGTGCAACTCTCCACCGGTGGACGATCAGGCTCGGGCCGCGAACGGGGCGGCATGATACCGCTGAGACCAGATATGTGTTCACTATCAGTCGGTTCAAACAACTTTCCGACCCGAGTGTACGAGAACTCGCCCGAATTGATCGACTGGCTCTCATCAGAAATGCTGGAGCATGACGTAAAACCCGAGATTGAGGCCTTTGATCTCAGTCACATTTTTCAGGCTGTGAAAATGCAAGGGGACGGCAGGTTGAAGGAACCGCTGCTGATCCAGTTTGTCATGGGGGTCAAAAACGCGATGCCCGTTGATCGGGCTGTTTTCGAGTTTTATGTGGCGACTGTGAAGCGTCTCGCGCCGGACGCGGTTTGGACCGCTGCGGGTGTCGGTGCCGGACAGCTGGAAGTAAATCGGTGGTCGCTGGAACTGGGCGGGCATTGCCGGACGGGGCTGGAGGACAACATCCGCTGGAACAAGACCGCACTGGCTCCGTCGAATGCTGCTCTCGTGGGTCGGGTAGCCGAGCTTTGCGGCGAATATGACCGCAGACCGGCGACATGCGCCGAGGCACGCCAAATCCTGAATTTGCGCGCCGCGCCATGACACCCCTGAACTCGGCGATCTATCAGGGGCTGTATGCTGATCCGCAGATCACGGCTCTGTTTTCCGAGGATGCCGAGATCGCCGCGATGATCCGGTTTGAAGCGGCGCTTGCGCGCGCGCAAATCGCGCTGGGCATAATTCCCGACAGCAATTTGCCGTCGAAAATCGAGGCGGCAAAGGTGCTTGCCTCTGATCTCAGCGACGGAGTGGCGGGATCAGGGATTCCCGTCCCCGCTTTGGTAGCTGCCCTGCGTCTTCAAATTGGCGACGAAGCGCAACACCTTCATTGGGGTGCGACAACACAGGACGTCATGGACACCGCGCTCGTTCTGCGCTTGCGGGATGCACTTGGCATTGTGGAATCAAGGATGGAGGCGTGCATCACGCACCTCACTGTCCTTGCCGACACGCATCGCGACACCGCAATGGCAGGACGGACGTGGATGCAGCACGCGACGCCAACGACGTTTGGCTTAAAGTGCGCGACTTGGCTGGACCCGCTATTGCGCCAACGCAAGCGCCTGACGGATCTGAAGCCGCGCGCCCTTGCCGTGCAATCGGGCGGCGCGTCAGGGACACGCGCAGCGGCGGCAAAAGGCACCGAGACGATGAAAGGGATCGCGGCAGCACTTGACCTTTCCCCTGCCCCGCCCTGGCATACGAACCGCGACAGGTTGCTGGAAATCGCCGGATGGTTTGCCACAACGACCGCGGCGCTGGGTAAAATCGGAGCCGATCTGGTAATCCTCACACAAACGGAAATCGCCGAGGTCCGGCTAGAGGACACCGGCGGATCATCGACGATGCCGCAAAAGCAAAACCCGGTCGGTCCGTCGGCACTGGTCGCACTTGCCCGCGGAAACGCCAGCGCCATCGGAGAGATGCACCACGCGGCCCTGCAGGTTATGGAGCGTGACGTGACGCATTGGTCAGCGGAATGGTTGTGCCTTCCCAGAATGGCCTGCATGACCGGAGCCGCGCTCAGGATTGCGGAACAAACGCTCGGCGGGCTTTCACCGGACGCGGCAAGGATGCGTGAGAATCTACAGATTACCGGAGGTGCGATATTGGCCGAGGCGGCGAGCTTTGCGCTGGCGCAATACATGCCGCGCGCCGATGCGCAGGCCGTCGTAAAAACCGCCGCGCTCGAAGATGGCCCCCTGATAGGAGTCCTCAGGGCTACAACCGATACGCCTGTGGATTGGGATGCTCTGTGCGAGCCGGCGTCTCAAACCGGAGAGGCGAACCCCATTATCGACAGCATTCTGGAGGATTGAGCGAGACGAGCGAGTCCGATTAGTGCGAGTCTGCGACATGCGGACAGGAATTTCATTTTCGGTCACGACAAAAGACCGAACTCGGCTCGAAACAGTCATCTCTCCCCGGCATCGCCGCAGAAACATGTCTGGCGCAGCGGGATCATCCTGGTAAGCAGCGCGCCCTGGCGCGCGTGATAGAGGCCAGCCCTTCTCAGACGGTACCTTCACGGGCCGGATGCAGAAGTGGGGTGAGCAAGCGGGTCTGAAGAAACGTCCAGCCCACAGCCTCCGTAAGCTACGCGGTGCACTTCTCGCCGAAGCTGGAGCCACGGAAAAGGAAATCGCCGAGTCTCTCGGTCATACCGATCAGGCGCAGGTGAAGACCTACACGGCCAGCGCAAACAATAAACGCTTGCCCTTTCGGCCTCGAACAACTGGCGACAAATAGTCCCACTTTGAGGCCCGAAAACTGATGGTGGAACTATTTTACCCTCCAAATATCTGAAAACATTAATTAGAGAATTAGCATGGCAAACCCGGAGGGACTTTTTGGTGACGAAGATCACGACGATTGAGGCGCTGGAAGCGCTGTACGGGACGCCGCCGCCTGCGTCACTCGACAAGGAAATCCCATATCTGACCGCCGAGTATCGCGCGTTTATTGAGGCGTCACCGTTTATGGTGATGGCGACGGTCGGTGAGGGCGGGACGGATTGCTCTCCGCGGGGTGATCCTGCCGG
>CALGNW010000238.1 GCA_937958345.1 uncultured Neomegalonema sp.
TGGCCGGTATTGCCCTTGGCGTAATGGGCGAACTTGGCCGAGTTCGTCATCATCGCGCCGCCGCCTTTCCCGCCGGAAACGTCCGGCAGGATCGGTGTCACGACCACACAGGTATCGACCACAAACTCCACCCCCAGCGCCGACAGCGCCGCATCCGTTCCGTCCGCCGCCAGCACCTCAGTCACATGCCGTCCGGTACAAATATAAATCACCCGCGCACTTGCCCGCCCGTTCAACAGGCGCAGCACGTCGCGGCATTCATCGACGGAAAAATGCGGACTGCCCAGCGCGACGCAGTCGACGGCATCGCCGCTTGCCTGACTGAGCGAGTCCCGTGTTTCCGCGATCATCGCGGGCGTGACGGCAACCGTCTCCTCCGCCGCCGCGCCCCCCAGCGCCGTCTCCTGATCCGGCGCTTCCGGCGTTACCCCGACAATATGGATTAACGCTGCCGCCCCCGTTGACGCCGCCCCGGCGCACAGCGCCTTCAGCTGGTCTTCGCGCGGCGCACTTGCCGCCAACCCGACCACCACCGGCACACTCTCTCCGGCCAGCCGCCCGATCAACGCGCCCAGCACGGGATAAAACGCATCCTCGCCGCGCAGCCGCGTGCCCAATCCGCTGACATCTATCACCAGCCGCCCGCGCCGCGCGGCATCGGTGTGCAATCCGTATAACGGCGCGCGCCCCGTGATCGCACAGGCAATATCGAGGAAATCGCCATAGCGGTTGGTCCGCGCCCCCAGCACCGTATTGGCAAAGGCCACGGCATTCGATTCGCCCCAGGCAATCTGCTGTCCCGCACCGGGCCGCGCTCCGGCCTGATAGGGCGCACAGGTCCAGCTCGGGCGGCATCCCATCCGGCTATGGGCCTGCATCAGCCGGAACGCCATCTGCCGGCGGTCGGGCGGCACGCGCACCTGATCGGGATTGAGCAGGTTCAGCGCGCCGACATTGGTGGTTGACGGAACCGCGACCCGCGCGCCGCCCTCGGCCAGCCGCTCGCAGAACAAAACCCCCGAATCGCCGTGATATAAACAGCCGTCGATATGGCCCGACACCACCTCGACCAACGATCCGGCGCCCATCATCCGCGCCGCACCGGCGACGATTTCCATGGCCATGCGCATGCCCTGCGGGGCGGTTTCATCCGCCATCAGTGCCAGTTCGTATGCCGTAAGCTGAACCATCGGGACCGTTGAAAAAGTTGACGTGCGGGCAGCGATGCGCAAAGCCTGACGGATGGAAGAGCCGCGCGCAACGCTGGATATTCTGTCGGACCCGATTTGCCCGTGGTGCTATATCGGCAAGGTCAAACTCGACCGCGCGCTGGAACAACGCCCCGATCACGGCCTCGATATTTTCTGGCGGCCTTATCAGCTGAACCCCGAGATGACGGCGGGCGGCATGGACCGTACCGAGTATCTGGAAACAAAGTTCGGCGGACCGGAGCGGGCGCAGACGATCTATGGCCAGATCCGCGATGCGGCGGAGGCGGCGGGCCTCAAGGTCGATTTCGGCAGGATCAGGCGCACGCCCAATACCTTTGACGCACATCGCCTGATCCGCTGGGCGCGCAGCAGCGGGCATCAGCAAACCGTCGTTGATGCTTTGTTTGTCCGCTATTTCGAGCGCGGCGAGGATATCGGGGACCGCGATGTGCTGATGCAGGTCGCGGCAGAGGCGGGGATGGACCTTGACCTGCTATCCGGCCTTTATGCCGATGACGCCGACCGCGATCTTCTGACAAACGAAGAGGCGCTGGCACGGCAGATGGGGGTCACGGGCGTTCCGACTTTTATTCTCAGCGAGAAGTTCGCGCTGGTCGGCGCACAGGAAACATCCGCTTGGCTCGATGTCATTGACCGGCTGTCGGACGGTCCGGCTGAAGACGGGCAGTCGCCTGCATGACGTCTTGCGTTACAAGGGTTTTGGGCGTAGCAGACTTTCAAATCTACTTGCCGTCCGGCGGCGGGCAATCGGGAGCAAGGGCCTGTTTTCACAGCCCGGCGCACATGTATGAATCTTAGAGTCGTTACAACCACAGAGGAACTGGCAGAGATTTGCCGAGCCTATGCTTCTGTTCCTTATGTAACGGTCGATACGGAATTCATGCGAGAGCGCACCTACTGGCCGATCCTGTGTCTTGTTCAGCTCGGGCGTCCCAGATTTGACGGCGAAAGTGACGAGGATTGGCAGCGGGACGGCGCGTGTATCGTCGATCCGATGGCCCCGGATATTTCGCTGACGCCTCTGTTTGATCTGATGGCCGACCGGAACGTGCTCAAGGTTTTCCACGCCGCGCGTCAGGACGTAGAGATTTTTCACAATCTGGCGGGCGCGGTTCCCGTGCCGCTTTATGATACGCAGGTCGCGGCGATGGTCTGCGGCTTTGGCGATCAGGTCGGTTATGAGCGGCTCGTCCGCGCGATCTGTAATGAGAGCCTCGATAAATCCAGCCGCTTCACCGACTGGGCAAAGCGCCCGCTGACCGACAAGCAGCTCGACTATGCCGTCGGTGATGTCACCCATCTGCGCCGGATCTATGAAGTGCTGTCGGCACGTCTGGCGGAGGCCGGGCGCGCGAACTGGCTGGTCGAGGAAATGGCGGTGCTGACCACACCCGACACCTATGACATCCAGCCTGAGGATGCGTGGAAGCGGCTGAAGATGCGCAGCCCGGCGCCGAAGCTCTTCGCCGTCGCCTGTGCGCTGGCGGAATGGCGCGAGCGCGAGGCGCAACGGCGCGATGTGCCCCGCAGCCGGATCATCAAGGATGATGTGCTGCTGGAAATCGCCGCCTCGCGTCCGACCAATGCCGAGGCGCTGACATCCGGGCGCATGTCGCGCCGGGCCGGTTTGCCGCGCGATGTGGTGCAGGATCTGCTGCGCATCATTCAGGAATCGGCCTCCGGCAAAGCGCCCGCCCGCCCGAAGGAAGCTGTCAAACCCAATGCCGCGCAGAGTGCGCTGGCCGATCTGCTGCGCACGCTGCTGAAGGCGAAGGCGGCGGAGGCGGAGGTTGCCGAGCGCCTGATCGCATCGGCGGCGGATCTGGAGCGCATCGCCATCGAGGCGGAGCCGGATGTTCCGGCGCTGGGCGGCTGGCGGCGGGAGGTGTTTGGTGCTTATGCCCTGCGGCTGAAACAGGGTGAGCTGGCGCTTTCGGCCAATGCTTCCGGTGTGATTGTGATCGACCTGCCATCTGAGTGACCGCCGTCAGGGTATTCGCCCGAACGATTGTCCGCGGCCCCGCACCCCGATGCGGGACAGCCTCATGAAGCGCACGGATCGCAAATTGCTGACGGTCCCGCGTCAGCGGAGCGGCATTTCATGCTGCGCCGCGCCCGGGACAGCGTGT
>CALGNW010000239.1 GCA_937958345.1 uncultured Neomegalonema sp.
GCGGATCAAGCACGATCAGCACAGGCAGCGAAATTCGCATGATTGTTGCGCGGGAATATGCGCCCGGGTGGGGAATATTTCAAATTTTGAGAGGTGCAGGGAGTGCGGCAAAGGCGTTGCGGGCTTTTGGCGCGGGACCCCCGCCGCGGGTGCGGTGCTAGCGTGGGACTTCGGATAACGCGGAGGCGTCCGCAATACGGATTACTGTGTCGCGTCGGGTATGCCACCTTTCCGCAGTCCAGCCCGAAAATACTGCCCTTGCGCCTTTCGACCGCATCCGCCTGTTTCGGAAACAGCTTGCCCGAGCGCACTTTGCGTCCGCTGCTTGTCGCACTGCTACGGTCCTCGTTGGGTCGGGGTCGTCAAAACCAACTGCTGACGACGTCGCCGATGCCGCTGAGCACCTTGCCCGAACCGATCCGGCAGTATCCTCGCGCTTTTTCGGCTTGCCAGTTTGCCGGATTAGCGGCCAGAAGAACGTCGAAATCCGCCATCGCCTCGTCGCAACGGTCAAGCGCGCGCCGCGCTAGACCGCGTTTGAGGATAAGGTCTTCATCATCGCTGAAGACGCGCAGGGCATCGCTGAAGTCCGCCTCGGCCAGATCATACCGGCCCAGCTCGTAATTCGCCTCGCCGCGTTTTGCGATCGTTGCCGGCGCGCCCTTGGTCAGCGAGACACCTTTCCCGTATTCGGCGCGGGCTTCTTCAAGATTGCCCGCCTTCATATAAGCATCGCCTTTTGCGATGGCGATACGCTCGGGTTTGGCCCTGCTATTCTCGGCCTGCGCCAATATTTTTAACGCGTCTTCCGGTCGGCCCAGCGCGGTTAGAGCGCGGGCGCGCAGCAAATAACCCTGCGCTTCGTAACTACGGCTTTTCAACAGTTTTTCAGTCAGACGAAGCACCTCGGCGGGATTATTCATCGCCAGTTCGGCCTGCGACGCACGCACAACTGCGGTCAGGTCACTCGCGTCGAGAGCCAACGCCTTGCGTGCGTCGCTGCGGGCAAGGTCCGGCCTGCCCAAAGCGAGGAACGCACTCGCCCGCTGAACACGCGCAGCACTGTCGCCAGGCCTTGCCTTCACGGCCGCATTAAAGAAAGCCAGCGCCTCGCGGTCTTCGCCGCGCGCAAGTTTGACCCGCCCGATTGCACCGCGGATCATCGGATCAGAGGGCGCACGAACTGCAGCGCGTGATAAGTTGTCAATTCCGGCTTCGGTCTCTCCCAAGGCCAGCAGGGCAACCGCCCGGTTGTAAAGCAGGTTCGCGTCGCCGGGACGCTGTTTCAACGCCTCGCGGAAGAAGCGCGCAGCACTCGCCGGATCTCCTAGCGCCATGCGCGCGCGTCCTCGTTGAAATAACAGCGCAACGCTGGCTTCGGGCCAGACGCCAATGGTTGCCAGATGTCTTTCAGCTTCGCGAGGCCGATCAGCGTCAATCAAGGTCGAGGCTAGATGATACCGTGCCGCACGCTGATCGTTGGCGACCTTTAGCAGGCGCTGGAAATCGGCTACAGCACCGCCATTATCTCCGACTTTTCGCAGAACTGTCGCCCTAGCGGCCAGCAATTTCGCATCGGGTTCGATGTAGAGTAACGCCTCGTCGTAATCTTTCAGCGCGCCGTCAATATTGCCGCGCTGACGCCGGGCATCTCCGCGTTTGCGAAAGGCAATTCCATCGTGACGGCGATCGGAAATGGCAATGTCAAACTCAGCCTCGGCTTCTTTCAAATCGCCAAGGGCCGCGAGTGAATCACCAATCGCACGAGACTCTTTTGCCGTTCCCTTCGCTCTCACTCCGCCTTTTGATAGACGGGCAATGCGAAATTCCTGAAGTGCGCGATCATAGCCGCCAAGCGCGTACAATGCCTCGCCGCGCATGAACGCGAGGCGTTGATCGAAGGAGCGGTCAAGGTGTTCGTACCCCTGACGGCCTTTCAACGCGCCGGCAGTTTCCTTGGCACGATCAATCTTCGCGAGGGCTCTTTCGGGTTTTTTACCGAGCAAGTAAATCGCTGCATGCTCCAGCAAATACTCGGGTCGGCTCGGGCTGATGAGTTGGATCAGTTTCAGCGCCGAACGGATTTCGCCGACACTGGCCAGCGCCCGCGCCTTACCGGCTACCGCGTCAAGATCACGGGGATCTGCCTCGAGCGCCGACTCGAACGTCTCGAGCGCGACTTCAAAATTACCCGATGCCATTGATGCCCAACCTGATTGGGTCAGCAAATAGCCTTCACCGGATCCGTCTGCGTTCTGCGCCGCAGCGGGGCCGCTTAGCCCCAGAATAAAAACGAACGCTGCTGAACTTATAATAGTTCTTTTTTTCAGCGCACTTACCGCGAGTCTTTGCATCGCTTCATCACCTCTGCCTCTAAATCCTTGTACATCAGGACTCATTGGCAGATCAATGGGGCGCTCACGATAAACCCGAATTTATTAGAAAAAGCGCGTGCTAACTCTGAGTCGCCGCGTCTTTGTAATGGCGCTCTCCCCATGCACGAAAGGCTGCCAAAGGCTCGCGCAGTTCATGTGCCAGTTCCGTCGGAACATACTCGCAGCGGCGCGAACCGCTGGAAATAGGCCGCCTGTCGAGCAAACCCTGAGCGACGAGCCGCTTAAGCCGATCAGACAGGATGTTTCTGGCTACGCCCATCCGTTCCTGCATCGTCTCGAACCGTGTTACGCCGTTCAGCGCCGCCCACAGGGTCAGAAGCATCCAGCCGTCGCCGATCTCGCCCATCGTCCGCGCCAACGGGCAATCCCGGTTTCGCATATCGCTTCGTATCATCGTCGTCGCGCTCCGAATATTGACCGTGCGGTCAACAATAAAACGCCTGTCTGACAGCAATTCAATCTGAGAAGTTGTCACAGGCAGTTTTCCCGCGAAACTGCGTCCCTTGCACCGTGCTGCCTGCTGTGGTTTTAAACGGCATATTGATCGGAACAATACCGCTGCTGATCGGGCGGAAATAACTGTTAGTGAAGGTAGAATGACATGGATGTGCTGTTTTCAATCGAGGCGCTGGGGACACTCGCGTCACTGATTTTCCTGCAGGCCGTCCTCGGCTTTGACAACCTGCTCTATATTTCCATCGAATCCAAACGCGCTCCGGCTGCGAAGCAAGCGATGGTTCGCAAAGCGGGCATTGCAATCGCGGTGGTTCTTCGGCTCGTCTTGTTGTTTGTCATTATGCAGATATTGGCCAGCGTGGTTGAGCCGTTGTTCAAGCTGGACAATCTGGCGATCGCGGGCGAATTCAACCTCAAGGCCCTGATTTTCCTCTTCGGCGGCGGGTTCATCATGTACACTGCGGTCAAAGAGATTAACCACCTGCTTTCGATTGATGATTTGCAACACGAGGCTGGTGGCAGTCAGAAATCGACCTTCACCGTCATCGCGCTGATCGTCTTTATGAACCTGATTTTCAGCTTTGACTCGATCCTGTCGATGCTTCCTCTGACCGGGCAGTTTGCGAACGACGATTACATTTCGCCCCAGTTTGTTCTGCTGGCAATCGCAGTCGTCGTAAGCGGTGCTATGATGATTTTGCTGGCGGATCGGGTTGCGAGCTTCATCGAAAAGAACCGGATGTTCGAGGTTCTGGGCCTCTTTATTCTTCTGATCGTCGGCATCATGCTGCTGTCAGAGGGCGGCCATATCGCACACATGTCTCTGTTCGGATACAAGATCGAGGCGATGGCGAAGTCGACCTTCTACTTCTCGGTGGCGGTACTCTTTATCGTCGATATTGTTCAGACCCGTTTCCAGCGGAAACTGAACCTCAAGAAAAAGGCCGAGATCGCGGACCCCGCCACGAGTGCGGCAACCACGGAAGCGGCCTATGCCAAGGTCGGAGGCACACCGCATGCTTGATCTCGCATTTTCCGAACCTGCTCCAAAGGTTCTGCAAGGCGCAACCGGTCCTTGGGAAATCGTTATCGGCATGGAGGTCCACGCGCAGGTCACCTCAAAAGCAAAGCTGTTCTCGGGCGGTTCGACCGACTTCGGGTCCGAACCGAACAGTAATGTCGCGCTCGTTGACGCCGCAATGCCGGGAATGTTGCCCGTAATCAACGAGTTCTGCGTCGAGCAGGCCGTCCGGACGGGACTGGGCCTCAAGGCGCAAATCAATCTTCGCTCGGTGTTTGACCGCAAGAACTACTTCTATCCCGACCTGCCGCAAGGCTATCAGATCAGCCAGTTCAAATACCCCATCGTGGGCGAGGGCGAGGTGCTGGTCGATATGGAACCCGGCGTCGCCCGCACTGTCCGCGTCGAGCGCATCCACCTTGAGCAGGACGCGGGCAAGTCGATCCACGACATGGACCCGACGATGAGCTTCGTTGACCTTAACCGCACCGGTGTCGCGCTGATGGAGATTGTCTCGCGCCCAGACATTCGCGGACCGGAGGAGGCCGCCGAATATCTGAGGAAAATGCGCCAGATACTGCGGTATCTCGGAACCTGCGATGGCAACATGCAGGAGGGTTCGATGCGCGCTGACGTGAACGTCTCGGTTTGCCGCCCCGGCGATTACGAGGCGTTCCGCGAGGGCGGTGATGACTTTTCCAAACTCGGCACGCGCTGTGAGTTGAAGAACATGAACTCCATGCGCTTTATTCAGCAGGCGATTAATTTCGAGGCCCGCCGCCAGATCGACCTGATCGAAGACGGCGGCACGGTGGATCAGGAAACCCGGCTTTACGATCCGGCCAAGGGCGAGACCCGCTCGATGCGCTCGAAGGAAGAAGCCCATGATTACCGCTACTTCCCCGACCCTGATTTGCTGCCGCTCGAAATCGAGCAGGGCTGGGTTGACGACATCGCCGCGACCCTGCCGGAATTGCCGGATGAAAAGCGCGCGCGCTTTATGATCGATTACGGCGTCACTGAATATGACGCCAGCGTCCTCGCCGCTGACCGCGCAGATGCTGACTTTTTTGAACAAGTCGCCAAAGGCCGCGACGGCAAGGCCTCGGCGAACTGGGTCGTGAACGAGCTGTTCGGGCGTCTGAATAAGGAAGGTTTGTCGGTCGCGACATCGCCGGTTTCGGCAGACCAGCTTGGCGGTATCATCGACCTGATCGGCAAGGGGGATATCTCCGGCAAGATCGGGAAGGAACTGTTCGAGATCGTTTGGACCGAGGGCGGCGACCCCGCCGAAATCGTTGAATCCCGCGACATGAAACAGGTCACGGACACGGGCGCGATCGAGGCGGCGGTGGATGAGATCATCGCCGC
>CALGNW010000240.1 GCA_937958345.1 uncultured Neomegalonema sp.
TGCTTGCGCTCACCGGCGATATGATAGACCGCGACGAACCCGCCTGCATCAACCGCCGATTTGAACACGGTGTTCAGCGGGATCGGATCACGGATCACCAGCGCCGTGCGGCGAACGCCGTCAACCGTCAACAACTGGGTTTCTATCTCGCCATGGGGCGCGACAGGATTGTCCGAGTTATTGCGGGCGGTAATGGTGTAATCGATCTCCGCATCATCCGACCGCAGGTTTGCGGATTTGTCGAGGATCAGAACGGCTTCGTCGATCAGCGTCCGCGACTGGCGCGCGATGACAAGCGGCGGCATATCGGAAACCGCCGGCACACCGGTAACGGTCAGTTCGGAGATGGCGAAATCATCCTGCTCGACCGAGGATGGCGTACTAAAGCGGTATATCAGCGATGTAACCTGACCGGGTACAAGACGCTTTCGGAACTGCTCGGTGACCGTGATATCCGGCTCGTCGACAATGCCGTTCCCGTTCATATCGATCAGCAGCTCGCCGCCAAAGACGTCGAAGTTGTCGCCCGGAAGTTCAGCGATATTAAAGGCCGCATCGACCGGAACGTTGCCGACATTTGCAGCAAGGAAATTATACTGGCCCGAGTTGGAACGGGCGCGTCTGAGAACCTGCTCGCCCGTCAGCGTGATCGCAACGACAGGGAGGACTTCGGCTGAGACGATGTTCGATGTAACCGTCTCGGTACGCCCGAGGCTTTCACTGAAAAACGTGGCTTCAGCGCGGTTGGTGATCGTCGTTCCTGCGGGCGCGGGTGCAGCGTGGGCAGGCGAAAATGATGTAAAACCAAGCGTGGAAACAAGCAGTCCTAGCAGCAGGTTGCGGGCAGATATCCCCGCCGTCTTCTCTGCATTCCAGAACATAGGGCTCCCCCGGTATAACTTGATCAAAGGCGTGCGATGGCGAAAGGGGGTGAACGGGCCGCGATCCGCGGCCCGTCCCGTAGTCATCAGTTGTCGATTTTAACCGTGAACTCGAGCGTTGCCGGAGAACCCGGAAGCAACGAGCCGTGCGAGGTTTCCATCGCACCGCCGTAGCCTTCGGCGGCGGGCGGCGACATCGTCGAACCGCTTGGTGTCATAACGACGTTACAAAGACCGCCACACTGGGTCAGGGTCGTGAAGCCCGGAATGGTATCTTTGATGGTGACGGTGCTCGCGCTTTCCGTACCGGTGTTGTCCGCAGTGATCTTATAGCGGATACACTGGCCCGGCTTGGCCTGAACATCCTGCGCACTGAACGCTGCGGCAAGCGTGCCGTTACATGCAGGGTCGACCGCCTGCATCTTGATCAGCGTCAGGTCGCCGGAAACGATCGTGACCGTATCGGTAACCGCGTTATCCGCCGTGTCGCCGTCGGTCAGCCCGCCGTTGAGCAGCGTTGCAACCGTCAGCGTTTCCGCTTCGGAAAGACCGGTCGCGCCGTTTGACGGAACCTGGATACGGTGGATCAGCGAGACGCTCGAACCCGGTGCGATACCGCCCGTGATATCGTTGATATTGTCGACAACAACATCGCCGGCGTCAACCGTACCATCGTTGTTTACGTCCCAGAACAGCGTGCCGCTAAAGGTCGTAAAGCCTCCGGCTGCGGTGATCGCACCTTCGGTGATCGCGACGTTACCTTCGTTGGTCAGAACGTGCGGGATGTCGCTGCTGCCGCCCGGTGCGACTTGCGCCGACTGGTCGGTGGTCAGTGCGATATCGACGATCTGGTTGACGCTGACGACGTTTGTGATCGTGTCGCCCTGTCCCGATGTCGGTGAAATCACCGCGACCTGAACCGGCGTCGTTCCGGCTGCCTGTCCGGCTGGCGGCGTCACAATGACGATGACATCCTGTGTCAGACCCCCGCCGATAACACCGGTATTGGTGATCGGCGTGCCATCCGGCAGTTGGAACTCGACCGTCCAACCGGTCGGCAGAGGCGTCGGCAGCGAGAGGTCATAGGTATCCGCAGTCGGGCCGCCATTGGTCACCGTCAGCGGAAAGCTGACCGGCTCACCGGGGTTGGTTGCGGTCGTGATCAGCGGCGTTCCGTCACCCGGACCCGCACCATCGGTTGCGGCTGGCGCACCCGTGTTGGTCAGATCAACAGCGGCGGCAAGAACCGCACCGGTGAACAGGCCGGTCGCGGTGTTCGCCACGCCGCCATTCGCCGACTGGGCGGTCAGGACCACCTGATAGTTCGTAGCACCGGCGGCTGTTGCCGGAGCGTTTGACGGCAGGGTCGCGATGATGTTGACCGTGGTTGACACACCGCTCGCCAGTGGACCGACCGGCCCGACGATTGGCGTTGCGGCATCCGAACCAACCAGCTGGAACGTGGTTCCCGACGGGAAGCCCGCCGCACCCGCCGCATTTGCAAAGCTGAGGTTGATCGTATCGGACACGTTCGCGTTGTTGGTGACCACGAATTCCATCGTGATGCTGCTGCCCTGAAACGCATCGGCACTTTCGGTGACAATATCGTTCAGCGCGCCGTCATCATCGGTTGCAGAGACAGCACCGGCATTGAGGTTGGCTGCACCATCCGGATCCGCCGCATAGGTCGATGCTTCCGCATCAGCCGCGGTGACCGAATACGTCGGCGCAACGGTGATTTTCGCTTCGTTCGATGGCGGGAAGGCCGTGCCGCCCACAGTCTGCGTCGCAATGTTCGCAATGTCGCCTGCCGGCGCATCGGCGTTAATCGTCGCCTGGAACGTCACCGTACCGGTGCGGCCCGACGGCACGCTGTCGATCTGGAACTTGACCGTATCAACGCTGTCATAGTCATAGGCGATTTTATATCCGCCGCCGTTGGTCTGCTCGTAACCGCCGGCTGCGCCTTCGACGGCATCGGTCAAGGCATCCGCATCATCGGACCATGTGCCCGACCCGCCGACATAGGTCAGGTACTGGTCGAGCTGATCGGTGACGATCAGATCATTCGCGGCGGTCAGACCCGTGCTGGAGTAATTCAGGGTAATGGTAACAACGTCGCCCGGACCCGTAACGCCGTCATTGGCCGCGCCCGGTCCCTGCGCCACCGTCATCGATTTGACGATCTCGGTAACCGGACCGGTCGAGATGGTGACCGTATCGGTGTTCGAACCGGTGACCGTGGTTGCCGTCGTGATGCTGAACTGGCTGGTCGCGAGAACGCTGATATCCTCGGTCGTAGAGGCCGCTGCGCCGCCCGGAACCGTTGCCTCGATGACAAAGCCATAGGACTCGCCGGCGTTCAGTGTCGGGGTCGTCGTGATCGGCGAAGTGCTGTCGGCCACGCCGTCAAAGTTCGCATCGGGAAAGATCGAGATGTTCGTGAAGTCGAACGTGCCCGTACCCGCCTCGGTCGCCGCAAGTGTAAAGGTGTCCGTGCCGTTACCGTCGTTGGTTACGGTGTGCGGCAGAAAGACCTTGCCGCCCGGTGCAACCGTCTCGGTGTTGTCGGTCACAAGGGTCAGACCGGCAACCTGCTGGACAACCGTTTCGACCTTGTTGGACGTCACGCTGATCGTATCACCCGAGGCGTTGACATATGTTGCCGATGCCTGGTTACCGATCTTCGATCCTGCAGCGGGGGCCGCCGCATAACTTGCCACCGCCGTCAGCGATGCTGCCGACAGCAGCAAGCCGAAACGGATGGATTTATTTCGTTTTTTCATTCGTAGTCTCCTCGTCTTTCAGGCGCGGGGTCCCCGCGTATGGCGGGGTATCCGCTGGACGGCTAAGCCATTATTTTGATTATGTTTGGCCCAACCGCAGGCCGATTATTATTGTACTTCAACGCGGTACGCGTGATTGACGGTCGCACCTTGTTGCATCGGTTCGGCAAGCTGCCAGCGCACAGCGGTAAAGTGCTCGGCGCGGGCTGTTTCGATCATGCGTGACCCGTCAGCCTGAACGACGATGCGTTGGGCTGGCAGGGTCGACCATTCTTCTCCGGCAGAGTCCGGGTTGAATTCACCACGGACTTCGAAAGTCGCCGCAACGTCACTGACCGAGCGGTCGACAACGAGAACCGAACCTTCCGGAACAGGGCCGACGATGGCAACGCCGCCGATGGCGTTGTCAAAGCTGTTCGTGTGCTTCATGTGATATTCGATCACCTGGCCCGGCTTTACGCTCTCGGCTTGCTGATACTGTTCAACGCCGGCGTTATCGACTGCGACAACGTAGGCGACCATGTCACTTTCCAGCTCTGCCAATGCGGCAGAAGGGACGAGCACAAGAGAGGCGATCGCAATTCTTGCGATAATTTTCGAATGGTTCAGCACGATCTGCTCCAACAATTTTCTACTTAAGGAACGTTTGACGTGCCGGAGAATTAGGCTTTCTGGGTTCACAACGGATTAATTGAACGCAATAATATCAACAATCGTCTGAATTTATTTTCATAAATTCTATAGATTAATTAATTTTAACAATATATTTGAATTCATTATTTAAGCGTATTCTACGTTTTCATTGTTAATAATAATTATTGAATGTAAATTTGCGATTTAATTCATAGTAAATTTTGTATTAAGCGATTTACTTTTCGTACAAAATAATATTTTTAAGTATCGATTACTACAAAGCAAAACACGCCGGCTCTTTGTCACGATTTGTTTGCCAAGGTGCATTCGCGCCAAGCATCCCCCAATTTCGCTTCCGGTATGGTGCGCCATATGAAACCGGCGTGCGGGACTTGATTTTACGCTCCAATGGTTCTTCCTGTTCGAAGAAAAATGGGGACTGAACGATGATCGAATACCTCAAGCGCGGAAAAACCGAAGCCGACCGCTCGGAAGACGACGCGAAAACCCGTGCAGTCGTAGAATCGACGCTGAAAGACATTGAAGAACGTGGCGATGCCGCCGTGCGTGACCTGTCGCAAAAGTTCGACAATTACGCACCGGACCGGTTCCGGTTGTCGGACTCGGAGATCGAGGCGGCCATGTCAAAGGTTTCGGCGCGGGACATGGACGATATCAAGTATGCACAAGTGCAAATCAGGCGCTTTGCCGAGGCCCAGCGCGCCAGCATGACTGATATCGAGGTCGAAACAATGCCCGGCGTCATCCTCGGGCATAAGAATATCCCCGTGCAGTCGGTCGGGTGTTACGTGCCGGGCGGTAAATTTCCGATGGTTGCCTCGGCCCATATGTCCGTACTGACCGCCAGCGTTGCCGGGGTTCCGCGCATCGTGGCCTCGGCCCCGCCTCAAAACGGCGAACCCCACCCCGCCATCGTTGCGGCCATGAAAATGGGCGGTGCGCACGAAATCTATGTTCTCGGCGGTATTCAGGCGGTCGGAGCCATGGCCATCGGGACCGAAACGATTGATCCGGTGCATATGCTGGTCGGCCCCGGCAACGCCTTTGTTGCCGAGGCAAAGCGCCAGTTATTCGGGCGTGTCGGCATTGATCTGTTCGCGGGACCGACAGAGACAATGGTGATTGCGGACGAAACCGTCGATGCCGAACTCTGCGCCACCGACCTGCTGGGTCAGGCCGAACACGGGTATAATTCGCCCGCCGTCCTGCTGACGAACTCCCGCAAGCTGGCAACCGAGACACAGGCGGAGATCGGGCGTCTGCTCGAAATCCTGCCCACTGCGGAAACGGCCCGCACCTCGTGGGAGGAATACGGAGAGGTAATCCTCTGCGATACCTACGACGAAATGCTGGCCGTCGCGGACGACATCGCGTCCGAGCATGTGCAGGTGATGACCGACCGTGACGACTGGTTCCTCGACAATATGACCTGCTACGGCGCGCTCTTTCTCGGGCCACGCACCAATGTTGCCAACGGCGACAAGGTAATCGGCACGAACCACACCCTGCCAACCCGCAAGGCGGGGCGGTATACCGGCGGGCTGTGGGTCGGAAAGTTCCTCAAGACCCACTCCTACCAAAAGGTGACCACCGACGAGGCCGCCGCCGAAATCGGCGCCTATTGCTCGCGTTTGTGCATGCTAGAGGGCTTTGTCGGCCATGCGGAACAGGCAAACGTGCGGGTCCGGCGGTACGGCGGCAAGAACGTCGGCTACGGACAGGCGGCTGATTAAAGCACGCGGCGCGGCCCCCCGGGTATCGGGTTCAGCGTCCGGCTGAGCCCGTCTGCCCGGCGGCAAGGGCCAATCCATCGGCGACGGCGGTGAAGACATTGCTGAACGAGTGTTGCGCGCCCGTGAACTCGGCCTTCATCGCATCGGACACTGCCGACATCAGGCTCGACCCCCCGACATAGATCACGCGCTGAACCTGTGCGGTATCCAGCCCCGCCCGTCTCAGCGTCTCCTGCGCCCCGGCGCGCAAGCTCTCGGAATGCGAGGCCAGAATCCGCGCCAGTGCCTCGGCTGACAGTGCGCAGGACAGACGCTCGTCAATCTGGCCCAGCGCGATACAGGCATCCGCCTCACCGGCATTGGCCGCGATCTTCCCGCGCTCGACGGCAAAGGCCAGATCGTGCCCCAGCTCGTCCTCAAGCACGGTGACAAGGCGGCCCAGCCGATCCGGCTCGCATGCGAGGCTCAGCATTTCCTTCGCCGCACGCCGGTTCTGGGCGGTATAGAGAAACGGGATCATCTCCCATCGCGCCAATTCGTTAAACATCGCATTCGGGGCCAGCATGCTGCCCTCACCCATAACGCGGCGCAGATGCGTACCCTTGCCGAGCAGCGGCATCACCGAATCAATGCTGATCGCACTGTCGAAATCGGTCCCGCCGATACGGACGCCGTGGCTTGCAAGGATCGACAACCCCGCATCACCGGACCGGAACAGCGAAAAATCGGACGTCCCGCCCCCGACATCGACGATCAACCCGACCTCGCCCGCCTTTTGCAGCGCACCGCTGGCAATGGCGGCGGCTTCGGGTTCAAACAGGAAATCCACCTCCTTGAACCCCGCCGCGAGGTAGCACGCCCGCAAATCCGCCTCGGCATTTGCCTCGCTCGGATGATCTGAACCGTGAAAAACCACGGGACGACCGGAAAGCACCCGATCAAATATCAGACCCGTCTCGGCCTCGGCACGACCCTTAATTTCACGCAGAAACCGGGCGATGATGTCGACGAAGGTAACGCGTTCCTTCATAATCTGACGCTTTTCATGCATCAGAGACGTCCCCAGCACACGCTTGAGCGCACGCATAAAGCGCCCTTCGGCCCCGTCGAGCAGCGCCGCGCTCGCCGGCTCGCCCATCAGGGTCTTGCGGGTATCAAAATCAAAGAAGAACGTCGTCGGCATCGTCGTCCGGCCCGCAGACAATTCAATCAGACAGGGACTGCCATCGCGCAGATAACTTGCCGCAGAGTTTGACGTGCCGAAATCGACACCCAAGATATGGCCTGCCTGCGCCATGCCCGTCCCTTCCATTTCAAGAACGAAAGGGGCGTGCCTATGCCTCCGCCATGCAAACTTCAACAGAATTGCTGCGCGCCCCCCCGCCCGCATTACCGGACGGGGGGTCATTGGTCGGATCAGGCGTTGCGGCCAACGACCTTGTTCAAGCGCGCCGCGGCGGATTCCTTCCAGATTTTGACGTTATCGCCCAGCCTGCTTTGGCCGGGGAATGCAGGCGCTGCGCCCTTCTGGCGGAGCTTGTGGTTGATCTGGTGCAGGTAACAGGTGCGCTTGGAGGATTCGGACCGCCACGTGATCGACAGCGACAACGACGGCACATCGCTGGTGACCTTGACGTGGTGCGGTGCAAGCGGCGGCACATAAAGCGCGGTTCCCGGTTCCATATGAACCGCTTCGCCGCGACCTGCCAACTCGGGATCAAGCTTCAGGTTGCGGTGCGCGCCGGAATGGAAATTTTCCAGATCTGTCTGGCTGGCCAGATCGCGGTCATGCTGGGAATAGATGGTAAAGGTCTTCGTTCCCTCGATCTGGATCAGGATATTATGCTCCTCGTCGATATGAAACGGCGTCACCGCGCCGGGCGACGAGATAAACATGAACGCTTCGCGGCGCATCATCTCGCCGGTTTCACGTTCGATCGTTTCCTTAAGGCTGTCGAGAATACCGTGCGCCAGTTCGCGATACGCGGGGTCTTTCTCGATATTGCGGATCACCATCCACGAATTGACCATGCCGATTTTCTCAATCGTCTCCGGCGCGGACATTCCCGCCTCGGGGATCGAGTCGGCAGAAACCGAAATCGGCAGATCACCGGCATTAAATTCCACCAGCTCGGCAGGATGCGACTGGGCAAGGCCGACGAGGCGCGCGCGGGTTGCCAGCGGCGTGTCGATCTTGATGTTCGATATGGCGCGCTTGTCGGGATAGGCGCTGTCAAATTCGGTGCGGTCGATAATGGTATGCATGATTAGGCCTCTTCTCGGTTCAGACGTCTCAGCGCCTTATTCTTCAGGATCTCCAATGTCGCTGCCGTCCCCAGCAGCGTTTTGTCCGCCACCCGCCTGGCCGGGATGTTCAGTTGCACAATCGGCAACCGCTCGGGCCACAACCCGTCCACGACCGGATGGCCTTGGCGTGCACAGGAATCAAACACCTCAACATCACTGTCGAGCATCTGGCGCGTCGCCTCGATCAGCACGCGCACACCGGGCGAGTACGCCGCCAGCGATTCGTCGTAGGTTGTCTTAAAGGCCGCCAGATGCGTGCCGAGCCGCAGGGTGAACAGCATCGCCTTCGGCTCGCCGTCGATCGTATTCGCCAGACAGCCCACCGCGCCCTCGGCTGCCCCCGCGGACATGGCCTCGCGGAAAAACCGCGACTCGGACACGGATTGCGCCAGCGGAAACCCGTCAGGGTTGCTGTTTTTCCATCCGGCATTTTCAAGCGCAAGAAATTGGTTGATCGTGCGGTCGCCGTCCTTTGACTGTAAAGAAATCGCGGACAGCTTTGCCTCGCCCAATTCACCGAACCGGCGTTCCTGCCGCCGCAGTTCCTTGCGTTTCTTGCCGGACATCGCGTTGGCCATCACCGCATCGAACAGATTGTCGTCGGTGAGGATGGCCCGCTCGTGATACTCCTGAACGCGGAACGCCCGGTCCCGCAAACGGCACGCCTCGTCCATCGCACGGTGCGTTTCGCCGTCGAACGGCATCATCGCAAAGCGCAGAAAGACCGATCCTTCGGGGCGGCTGTCGACCCAGTCAAACAGAGCCGAAAACACTGCAACCGAAAACCCCTCACGGACAAGCGGCGCACCGTTAAAACAATGACGGTGCGTCCAAACACAGACATGCCGGAGAGGAAGCTTGGCATAGCCCTTCTGGAAAACAAATGGGGCCAACCCAACCAACAATCCGCTTTCGGCCCTACGCAACAAAACAAGTCTCACCTCTTCGGACGGATCGAGGTGGCGCATCGCGGGTTCAAGAAACCACGACGCAAAATACGGATTCGGATTGGATGCCGCCTGGCCCAAGTGCCGCCACTCTGCCCGCAAGGCGTCGTCGATCTCGCAACAACGGATCAGCGTAACCGTCAGCGCACCCAACTCGGTCGCACCCTCGACCTGCGGCGCGGTAAACGCTCCGGCGGCGGCGCGGTCTATCGGGTCGTCAAAAGTCGTGCGGTTCACGTGCATCGTTTGGCCACTCCCAATCCGTAATCAGGTTGAGAATGCAAATCGATTGCCAGAACCCGCCGGAATGGTTGCCGCGCCGGTTAACCATACTTACCGGCACACGCCCCGTTGCAGTTTGTGCGTGGAACCTGCCGCAAAGCCGCGCTAAGAAAAGACGATGCAGGATTTCACCGAAGCTTTCCGGCTGGCCTTTGCGCTGGTCCTATCCGGCGACGCCGATCTGATCGAGATTGTCGGCCTCTCGCTGCGCGTGTCGTTATCGGCGATTGTCCTGGCCTGCCTGATCGGACTGCCCCTCGGCGCCTGGCTTGCTATCGCACGGTTTCGGGGGCGCAGGGCGGTTCTGGTTCTCGTGAATGCGCTGATGGGGCTGCCGCCCGTTGTCATCGGCCTGCTGGTTTATCTCAGCCTTTCACGCGCAGGTCCGCTGGGCAGCTTCGGCCTGCTTTACACTCCGACCGCGATGATCATCGCCCAGACCATTCTGATCACCCCGATCATCACCGCCCTGTCGCGACAGGTCATCGAGGACCTTTATTCAGAGTATGATGAACAGTTCCGGTCGATGCGGTTGTCCCAACGCGAAACGATCACGGCGCTGTTATGGGATGGCCGTACCGCATTGATCACGGTTGCGCTGGCCGGATTTGGCCGCGCCATTGCCGAAGTCGGAGCGGTCATCATCGTCGGTGGCAACATCGACCATCTGACCCGCGTGATGACCACCGCCATCGCCCTCGAAACGTCAAAGGGCGATTTGCCTCTCGCCCTTGCGCTGGGGCTGATCCTTCTGGTGATCGCCCTGACCGTAAACGCACTGGCGATGACCTTACGCGGCAAATCCGACGGCCTCGCCCATGGCTGAATCCATCCGCACCGTCGGCTTATCACTGACTGCCGGAGGAAAGCGTCGGGTCGGCCCGCTGAACCTGATTTTGCCGCCGACGGGAACAACCGTGATCATGGGGCCGAACGGCGCGGGCAAAAGCTTGCTGCTGCGGCTGCTGCACGGGCTGATCGCACCGACGACAGGGTCCATAGTCTCCGCAGGCCAGCAAGCGATGGTCTTCCAGCGCCCTGTGATGCTGCGCCGCTCGGTCGGGGCCAATCTGATGTTTGCGGTCCGGCGCGCGGGCGGAACCCCCGCCGACTGCCAACGCCTGCTCGCCGAGGCCGGACTTGCGGATCTGGCAGGACAACAGGCGCGGTCGCTGTCGGGCGGAGAGCAGCAACGCCTTGCCCTCGCCCGCGCTTTGGCCTGCGAGCCGGACATTCTGTTTCTGGATGAACCCACGGCCAGCCTTGATCCCGCTGCAACGCTGGCGATTGAAGAACAGGTGTCAAAGGCGGCATCAACCGGGACAAAGATCATACTCGTCACCCATGATGCGGGTCAGGCACGCAGACTTGCCGACGATGTCGTGTTTTTGCACGATGGCATTCTGTGCGAGCATACTGTTGCCGCAGAGTTTTTCGACACTGCAACCTCGCCGCAAGCCCGCGCTTACCTCAGCGGGCAAATCGTTCTCTAGGATACCCGATGCTGAAACACGCGCTCGCCGCTCTCTTCCTTGCGACACCCGCCGCAGCCGAGTCGATTATCGTGCAATCCACGACCTCGACGGCCAATTCCGGGCTTTACGATTATATCCTGCCAATCTTTGAGGGCGCGACGGGCATCAAGGTTAACGTCGTGGCGGTCGGAACCGGGCAAGCCATCCGAAACGCCCGCAATTGCGACGGCGATGTGCTGCTCGTCCATGCTAAGACCGCTGAGGAACAGTTCGTCGCCGATGGGCGCGGGGTTGAGCGGTTCGACCTGATGTATAACGATTTTGTCTTTGTCGGCCCGCCGGAAGACCCCGCTGCCATCGACGGTTCACCGGCAACCGATGCGTTGCAAAGGATCGCAGCCAAAAAGGCGCTGTTTGCCTCGCGCGGCGACGACTCCGGGACACATAAGAAAGAATTGGCCCTGTGGCAGGATGCGAAGTTCGACCCGTCGGGCGCGTCCGGCACTTGGTATCGCGAGACCGGCTCGGGCATGGGCGCGACACTCAATCTTGCCGTCGGGATGGGCGCCTATACGATGACCGACCGCGCGACATGGATCAGCTATGGCAACAAGGGCGATTTCGAGATTGTGGTGGAGGGCGATGATACGCTGTTCAACCAATATGGCGTGATCCTCGTCAGCCCCGAAGCCTGCCCCACGGTCAAGGCAGAGCCTGCACAGGTATTCATCGACTGGCTGCTTTCAGAGCCGGGCCAAACGGAAATCGGGGACTACAAACTGGATGGGCAACAGCTTTTCTTTCCGAACGCTGTAAAAGCAGATCAAAATGGTTGATCTCAGGTCTTTTCAGGGCTAATAGCCCCCTTCTTGTGGCGAGGTAGCTCAGCTGGTTAGAGCGCACGACTCATAATCGTGAGGTCGAGAGTTCAAGTCTCTCTCTCGCCACCACTTTCTTTTTTCGAGCCAGAAATTCTCCCTAATACCTTGAAAGGTATGGATGTTTTTGGTGTTCGAAGCCCTTGCTCTCGTGAGTGGGTGATTTTCCCCGCAAAAGCGAGCCTTAGCACGCAACAGCGCAGGGCTATATCACCGCCATCCCAGAGTTTCCAAGGGTTTGCAAGGAAGCCAGGGGCGTGTTCAAACATCTCATCAAAGGTGGCTTTCCGGCGCACCGATTCCTTGCCTCTGGCAATCAAGCGAGCCGCGAGTC
>CALGNW010000241.1 GCA_937958345.1 uncultured Neomegalonema sp.
CGCCACAGGCTTTCCCCGCTTCGTCAACAGAACCCGTTCGTCACCGTAATGCGCACGGTTGACCAGATCGCCGAGCGAGTCCCGCGCGTCCGCCAAGGTTACCGGATCAGACATCACACTCTCCGAATTGTACAATCCGTACTTTACGTAAATTTCGTGAAGATGTCACTTCAAATCAGCGCCGACCGCATCTGCGATATTGGTAAAGCCGTCGCGTTCCAGTAGTTTCGCGAGGCCCTTTACGATGCGGGGGACGAGGTCCATGCCGTGATAGGAGAGCGCGGTGTAAAGCTGTACCAGTGACGCGCCCGCGCGGATTTTCGCATAGGCCTGTTCGGCGGACGCGACCCCGCCGACGCCGACCAGCGGGGTCTTACCTTCGGTGATCTCTGCGATATGGCGGAGGATGGCGGTCGATTTTTCGAACAACGGCTGGCCGGAAAGACCCCCCGTTTCGTCACGATGATCCGAGCGCAGGCCGCTGCGGTCCAGCGTCGTGTTGGTGGCGACGATGGCGTCGATCCCGCGGTCCATACACACCTCGACCACATCAACCAGTTGTTCCGGCGACAGGTCAGGGGCGAGCTTGAGCATCACCGGCTTTTTGCCCGCATACGCATCGCGCGCGGCCATGACCGCCGCGATCAACTCATCAAGTGCCGCGCGCTCCTGCAAATCGCGCAGACCCTTTGTGTTGGGCGAGGAAACATTAATCGTGAAAAAATCCGCGCAATCAGCAAGCCGCGTCAGAACAGTGACGTAATCCGCCGTGCGGTCGGTCGATGTCTTGTTCGCACCGAGGTTGACCCCGATCGGACCGCGTGCCGGATGCGCCCTTAGAAACAAACGCTCGCGCACAGCCTCAACACCATCATTGTTAAAGCCGAAGCGATTGATCGCGGCCTCGTCTTCGGACAGACGGAACAGACGCGGTTTGGCGTTGCCGTATTGGGCGCGCGGTGTGACTGCGCCGACCTCGACAAAAGACAATCCGCATTTCAGCAGCGGAACAACTGCCTCGGCATTTTTGTCAAAGCCCGCCGCCAGACCGAGGGGGTGAGCAAGGTCAAAGCCCAGCACGTTTGTGTGCAGGACACCCGGCAGGGCATCATTCCACTGAGGGACCAGCCCGGCGCGCAGACCGCGCAGCGCGACCGCGTGCGCGCGTTCAGGGTCAAGGGCGCGCACCGCCCGCAGGCCGATATCGCCGAGAAGAGTCATACGGCCTCCGCCGGAAAGAGATGCATACCGTCGGTGTCGACGGGCAAGGGCTTGCTCCATGCCGCCTCGTCGGTTTTGAGCGGGCGATAAAGATGCGGGAACAGCGCCCCGCCGCGCGACGGCTCCCACTTCATCGCCTCGCCCAAAGCATCCGCCTCGACCGCGATGACGACCAGTCCTTCACGACCGGCAAAATGTTTCGCCGCCGTCTCGCGCATCTGCTCGGCGGTCGAAAAGTGAATGTACCCGTCCGTCAGGTCAATTTCCGCGCCCCTGAATTCACCGGCGGCGAGGGCCGCTTTCCAGAGTGCGTCGTCGCAGATTTTATAGATCAGCATTTCAAACCTCGTGTGTCCCGCGCAGGGGTAAAGCCTGTTCGCCCGCTGTTCAACCTGAATGGGCCGGTGGAGATAAGTTCCATGAAATTAAAAGAAATATTCGCCTGTGTTGCACCGGAGCACATCATTCACGGTTTCGTGATCCGACGGAACGAATGGCTGCGAACGGCGCTTGTCAGACCGCAACCAACAGGAGGCTACTATGCGTACCATGATTTCGAAAACCGCCTTTGCCGCAACCCTCGCAACGCTCGGCATGAGCGGCGCAGCCTTTGCGGATACAATGAAGGATACCTCTATTCCAGGTTCCGAAGATGGCCGTATCGAAGCGGGCTATCTGAACTGCGAATATACCGGCGGTTCGTCGATCATCGTGAAAAGCGAGCGCAGCTTTGACTGTACTTACACGTCGGCGGAAACGGATCGTCCGGTCGAGAGATACACCGCGACGATTGCCAAATATGGCGTCGATATGATGGTGACCGACGAGAAGACGATGCGCTGGGCCGTGATTGCGCCTGCGACGTTTAACAGCAACATCGGATCGCTGGAGGGTAACTATGGCGGTGCGTCGGCTGATGCAGCGCTCGGCTACGGCTTTGGCGCGGATGTGCTGATTGGCGGTCTGGAGGATTCGCTGGCGCTGCAACCGATTGCCCTCTCGACCGGTAAAGGACTGGGCGCGGCGATCGGATACGAGCAGGTGACCCTGAGCTATGAGGGTGTCGTGCCCGAATCCAACGGCTGACCTGAGCGGCACGAACGGCAACGCCCGCACCATCATGGTGCGGGCGTTTTTATTATATTATTCACCCGGCGTCGGGTCCTTGCGTTCGCGTTCGGCGCGGGCAGCCTCGCGTTCCTCCAGCCACCAGCGCGGCGGGGCATAGCGTGCCCAACGCAGCAGGCGCGGAACCCAGGCCATCATGCCGTGCCGCTCCATCCACAACGCGTACCGAACGTAGGTCGGATCGCGGGAAAGGTGGCGTTCTTCGGTCCGGGCGCGGATGTAGTAGATCAGATTGACACCGATCAGCCGCAGCGTGCGGCCCAGCGCATCGGACCAGTGACCGCTCCAACCCCGACCGCCGAAGCCGAAAAAGAACGGCGCAAGGAACGGCAGCGATTCAAACCACCAGCTGAGGTTTTTCGACAGATACGCCGGATGCTTTGACCAGCGGTAGGGGCCGTTGGTGATGATCCCGCGATGGGTGAGGTTCGAAAACCGAAGCCCGAAACTGACAGACGCCCATGTATAAATGCCCATCAGCCCGAGGATGATCACGGCGAAGATCACCCGCAAAACCGGATACCCCTCCAGCGCGCTACCCCAGTCCAGATCACTGCGATAGGCGAAATAGTTCGGACCGATCAGGCCCCAGAACGGCTGATAACAGATGATCGCCGGAATCCAGCCGGACCATGTCGGTTCGGCGGTACGGATATGGCTGTCGAACAAACGCACGGTCAGGGCATAGCCGACGACAATCACACCGACATCGACCAGGATCAGAATGTCGTAGAGCATCCGCTGCCACGCAATGACGTCAAGCTGGGCGGCATCCCATGTAAAGGCGGGAATGTCGGTGACGCGCAGGTGGTTTATGTTGCCGTGGAAATAGCTGAACATCAACGGCAGGAAAAAGCCCTTCACCATCCAGCCGAGCGCATGCTGGCGCAGTTTTCCCAGATCAACAGCCTCGGACCAGCCCAGCATCAGGGCGCCGACATGCCAGTACCCGTCGCGCGGTTCCTTCATCCGGCCATCGACCCAGAAGAAATAAACCGGCGAGATAATCAGGAAGACCGGAATGACGATTGTCAGCACTTCCCAGAACGGTTCGAACAACGCGGCCTGATATTCGGGGAACAGCAAATAGACGAGCGCGATGATCGCAAGCGTCGTCCACAAGCCAACCAGCTTGATCGCAACGCGGGCGATGCTTGCCTCGTTCACCCGCGCCTTCATCGACCAGTCAAGGCCGGTATCGGGATTGCGGTAAGTCCGCAGGATCAGAAATTCGAGTACGATCACCGGAACCGCGAAACTGGCGCAGGCAATCAGTGTCGCCGCGATGTTCGGGATTTCAGGAGCCTGGCGCAACAGCCAGACCGAGCCGAGAAAGCATGCGACCCCGATCCAGTTGATGGACTGAAGCGTCGCGGAGCGGGGGCAATGCGAGGGCGTTTCACTCATGCGGCAGGCTCCACTACGCGCGGTTCGCCGAGGCCGTTACCCGTGACAAGGGCAGGCTCGAGTCCGCGGACGGCATCAATGTCTTCTTTTCGCGAAACCGATCCGCCGATCAGGGCGATATCATGCGCGGCCAGCGCCTGTGCGAGACGGCGGGGGTCGCCGCCCTGCTCGACCGCGCTGTTGGCCATGGCAAGCGCATCGACCGCGATAAAGCGCAGGCCGGATTTCGCCAGACCCTCAAGATCAAGCGACCAGTCGCGCACATCTTCCAGCGCGAAACGACACCCGCGATCGGCAATCGCCATCAGTGTATTGTGAACACTGGCGTTGAAGCCGTCTTGTGCCGTCAGCATCGTCAGGCGGCGCTGTAACGCAGGTACGGAATCCACAGCGGCGAGGATCTCGCGGCGGACCGTCAGAGGTTCCAGCGCATGCGGGGCGAGCCGGAGGAACAGCAGAATTTCGCGTCCCGCCTCTTCCAGCTCATTGCAGATCTGTTTTGCGTGATCGAGCAGGCCGGAGACGTTTTCGTCCTTCTGCGCGTCCGCAGCGGACAGGATGAACGCGACCGGCGTTCCAAGCTCGGGCTCGAACACCGGCGCGAGCGTCGCCATGGTTCCGGTATGCGCCGCCGGATCAGGGGCGTTGGCCGTTTCGGGGGCCGTATTCAATGCGGAGGCGGGTTCGGACGCTTGGGCATCGTCGCCGGTCGCAACAGTCCCGTCCATATCAGCGGTTTCGCCGCCGCCGTGCAGCGCAGATGCTCTGGCAGAGGCGGTGGCCGCGACGGTTCCGGCTGCTGCCGCTGCTGCCGTTGTCGGCATTGTTCCGCCCGCACGCGCGATCAGCGAGCGCAGGTTGCCGGTCGCCTCTTCCGTCCGGGCTTCGGTGGACGGTTCGGCAGGGCGTGTGTCCTGAAGCGCCGGTTCCGTCGGGGCCGCCGTGATCTGTGCCGGCTCGGCAGGGGCGGCCAGCCCCGGTGACAGGGTGTTTTCGGGCGGCGCGATCTGGGTGAGGCTGAGCGTTGCGTCGTGGGCATCAAGGCGTTCGCGCGTCTCGCCCTCGAGTGCGGACAGGCGGCGCTCGACCTCTCCGATCCGGTCATCGGTCGCAGCCGTCGAGAGCACGTTATCCGCAGGGGGCGGCGCCGACTGAATCTCGGCAAGGCTGAGGCGCAGCGCGTCCAATTGTTCCTGCGACGCGCCATCGCTTTCGGCGGCAACGGTCGCGATTTGCTCGACCACATCGGCAAGCTCGTCAATCATACTGTGCGAGTCGCGGATTTCGTTGCGCAGTTCGGTGTTGGATTTCCGAAGCTCGGCAATTTCGGCGATGAGAAGGTCGTCCGACTCGGCGGCTGTCTGAACCCTCAGCGCCAGCGCCAGCGCCGCCCCGGCCATCGCAATCGCCAATGCGGCAGGCAAATACGCCATACTGGAAAGCGCCAGAACCACTGCAATCAGGATGCAAATGGCGAACAGGATAATGGGCAAATTCTTGGTCAACAGAGGTCTCGCACTTATGGTCGCGACTCAGCCAACATGCCCGCCGCGCCTCTGTGTCGCATTTTTCGTTTGATATCCGGTTAACCACACCGTGAGGGTCGCGTTACCACGCCCAACGGACTGTAAACGGCGGGTATTCCGGTGTTTTAGGCGGGGATGAGCCGCGCAGATTTACGGTGATTTGCGCCACGCCGCCCATGCCTCGGGCGTATCAAGGTCGGTCAGGACGGTATCATCGCCGGTGGGCAGGTCGACAACCGCCTGCCTGTTTGCAGCGATAACAGGCTTTGCCCCGCTATCGCCGGTCAGCGCCATCAGTGCCGGAAAATGCCGCCTGCCGAACAGCACCGGATTGCCGGCGGGACCCGAGGCGGAGACGGGACGCACGATGTCCTTGCCCTGTGCCGGATCGAAACCCGCAATCAGACGATCAATCAGGGCGGCGGTAATATCCGGCATATCGCCGAGAACGATCACCGCCCCATCGGTTTCCGGCGGCAGGGCGGCAATGCCCGCCGCAATCGAGCCGGCCATGCCCGATGCCCAATCCCCGTTCTCAACCCCGGTGATTTTCAGCCCCGCAAGCGCCGCACGGCGGTCGGCAGCATGGGCGCCGAACACCGCGACCCGGTAAGACGCCGCGGAGGCACAGGCCCGCACCGCGACACGGCGCAGCAAAGGACCATCGCCCGCATCCTCCAACAGCTTATCGCGGCCACGCATACGGGTGGATCCGCCGGCGGCGAGCAAAACAACGGCAATGCGCGGCGATTCAGTCATGGCCTTCTGATACCACCAGCCCCAGAAAATTTTCGAAAATTTAAAGTGTTCACCGCGCGTTAACGTGAATGAAACCTGTTTAGCCGAGCGTCTCCGCGCGTCACATTACGCAACCCTTTTCTATTACAAGAAATTAGAGGAACGGCATCATGGCTTCCAATACCGCAAAAAAGCTTCCCTCTGCCGAAGCACCGCTCAGCAATGACGGTGTGAGCGAAGCGGAACTCGTCCAGCGTCTCGGTCAGGTACAAACCCTGCTGTTCGGTGACGCGCAGCGCGCCACCACAGACCGCATCGCCTATCTGGAAGACCGCATCCTCGAACTGGAGTCATCCTCCGACGAGCGACTGGAAACGCTGGCCAAAGCCTTTGACGCCCGCACGACCGAAATGGAAAAAGATTTCGAGCGCCGGTTGGCCGAACTGACCAAAGAAGTCAACGTGCGCGACCGCCAGCAAACCCAGAGCCAGCGCCGTCTGGTGACAAATCTGGGCGAGACGATCAAACTGATCGCGAAAGAAATCTGAGACCGCTCGGAGCAACCCGACATGTCCTTACCGCTCCCTCGGTTGCGGTCTGGACGGGATTTCCTTGAGCAGACCGCCGACACCCATCGCGGCAATGTCGGCGCCGGTTACCGGCAGGCGCGCCGCAAGGCGCTCCAATATCCAGTCCGCGCCATTTAACGCCAGTGACCGCGCGCAGCCCGGTAAAATGACCAGCGGCTTTTCCCGATACATGCCAAGCGCAAGCAAGTTGCCGGGATCAACCGGCATACCGAACCGTTCGATGCTGCCCCCCGCCGCCGTGACCGCCGCAGGGGCAATATCGCGCCGGTCCGATGTCGCCGATCCGCCAAGGATCAGAGTCAGATCGCCGACGTCCGCCCCGTCGAGCGCCGACCGAACCGCCGCCGCATCATGCGCGACGATCACGGTGGTCAGCGCTGGTGATCCGAGTGCGGTCAGGCGCGTTTGAACCGCCTGCGCTCCCTTTGCAATGACCGACTCTTTCTGGCCCTCTGTCCGTGTGACAATCAGGGTTGTCTGAAGCGGTAAAAACGGATGCAAATGCATTGACCCGCGCAGCAGCACATCGACCTGTTCAACCGCACCGCCATCTGCCGCATAAGGAATGACCTTGGCGGTGGCCGCCAACTGACCCGCCGCCAGCCGCGCATAATCGGGCGGGGTCGCGATGGTCAGTGCCTCGTCCACCGCATTGGCCGCATTAATCGCATCAACCCGAACGCGCAGCAGGCCCGCCGCCCCGGCCCGCAGATTACAGCGACCCGTAAAGGCGGCATCGACCCGAAGGCCCGGCCCGCACGCCGCCTCGGCCATAACCCTCGCGGCCTGATCCTCGGCAATGTCCCGATCATCAAAGCGCGCGACGATCACCTCGGCCATCCCCGCCCTGTGCAGGGTTTCGGCATCCGCCGCCGTCAGCCGTGCGCCCTTTTTAATCGTGACCCCGCCGCCCCGGACCGTGTGCGCAACAATCCCTCCGACGGCCTGATCCAGAGGAAGCGGGCCAAAGCGCATCTAAGTCGCCTTCGGTTTGCGCAAACGCCCGACAATTTGCGCCATGATCGAGACGGCAATTTCAGCCGGACTTTTCGAACCGATATCAAGGCCGATGGGCGCGGCAATCCGGGCGAGGTCTTCAGGGGTATGTCCCTCGGCAATCAGACGGTCATGCCGCTTGGCACTGGTACGGGTCGAGCCGAGCGCGCCGATATAAAACGCAGGCGAGCCGAACGCGACGCGCAGGGCCGGATCGTCAATTTTAGGATCGTGGCTGAGGCATACAATCGCCGTGCGTGCATCGGGTGCAAGTGCCCGCAAGGCATCATCGGGCCAGTCCCGCGAAATCGTCACATCGGGAAATCTGGCCTCTGACGAAAAGCTCTCTCGCGGGTCGATCACCGTGACATCAAAACCGGTCATCCGCGCCATGACACTGAGCGGTTGCGCGATGTGCGCCGCACCGATGATGGCCATTTTCAGCGGCGGATTATGAACCGAGAGAAACCATTCAGAGTTTTCCCCCTCGGCAAAGCCCGATTTGTCTGTTTTGCATCTGTTTTGCGCGGGTTTTACCAGAAAGTGCGCCTGTTTTACCTGATTATCCACGGGTATTACGTGACGTTCTTTCGTCTTTAGATTGATTGCAAGGACGGTACGCTCTCGACGGGCGCGTGCGGCGCAGATCGCCTCCAGCGTCGCCAGAGGCAGCCCCTCGCCCACGCCAACCGGCTCGACCAGAATACGGATGGTCCCGCCGCAAGCCAGACCGACAGCGAACGCATCATCGTCAGAAACGCCATATTTCAATACCTTACAGGTTCCATCCGCCATCGCTTCGATCGCTTCAGCGGCCACGGCCCCCTCGACACACCCCCCCGAAACCGACCCCGCCAGCGCCCCGTCGGCGGCAATGGCCAGCATTGCACCGGGCTGACGCGGGGCAGACCCCCATGTCTCAATCACCGTGGCCAGCGCAACAGAGCGCCCGCTGCGTACCCATTCCAGAGCAATTTCAGGGACTTGGTCATGGTTCGCAGTCATGTCATCCCCCATCGGGAGCGGTCTTCCCACCACCGGTTGCTGTAGGCATCGTGAGGGGCCGTTGCTTCCTCAAGTTGCATTGACGCCAGTTGACGCCGGTATTGCTCACGCGCACCAACGTCGTCAGGCCGCATCAGCGCCTCGGCCAGATCATGCAGGCTGTCTATATTATGCGCCGCCCGGAAACTATCAACCTCGCCCAACAGCGCCCGCACACCGCGCGCCTTCGGAGAGAATTCATCCCATCTTAACAGAGGGTTGAGCCAGATTAACTTACGGGACGACAGGCGCAGTCGGCGCGCCTCGGCGGCCAACACTTCGGGTTCGGCACGATCCAAACCGTCCGTTATCAACAGGACCGTTGCCCCCCGGCCCAGCACCCGGCGCGACCACTTCCGGTTGAACTCCGCCAGAGCAGGGCCGATACGCGTCCCCCCCTCCCAATCCTGCGCCTCAATCCCCGCGGCCTCCAGCGCCTCATCGGGATCACGCATGCGTAAGGCACGGGTAACATTGGTTAATTGGGTTCCGATGGTGAAGGCGTGAACCTTACTCCAGCCATCCCCCTCTCGCCGCATAGCAGCGTGCAGAAAATGCAGAAGCATCCTCGAATATCCGCTCATCGACCCGGAAATATCGCACAATGCCACCAGCGCGGGCCAAGCGGTAGTGCGTTGTTTTACCGGTAACATCGGCGCTGAACCGGGCTTCATCGCGGTACGCATTGCCCCCCGCCAATCGGGCCGCGACCCCCGCTGTGCCTTGATCATGCGGCGCGTGGGCAGCGGTTGAACCGGAAGCCGGAGGGCGGCAATCATCGCCTCGGCGGCACGGACTTCAGCGGTCGTCATTTGCTCAAAGTCGCGGGATTGCAGCTTTTCCGACCCCGAAAAGGTCAGGCTTGCATCGAACTCAATCTTGTCCTCTTCAAGTTCAGGCGAGGGCGGCAGCGGCGGCTTTTCGGCCCCGTCCAGCAGAGCCTCTGACGCGCGCTGCTCAGCCGCCTGCTTTTCACGGTTAGGGGGTGCTTTGATCTCTGGCATCAGCGCAGCCATCATGCGTTCAAGGAACTGCGGATCGCGCCAAAACATACGGAAACACTGGTCGAAAACGGGGATGTGGTCGCGTCGGGACACGAAACACGCACGCAACGTATGATAGAAATCCACTTTGGAGGAAAACCCCGCCTGCTCGACTGCATGGATTGCATCGACCAACCGTGCAGGGCCAACAGGAATACCGGCCTTCCGCAACGCCCGCGTGAAATGCGCAATGTTATCAGATAGTTTGGCCTGCGATCCGTAAAAGTCAGAGGTCACGCCCGCCCCTTCGCCTCGGTGCTGCGCCCGGCCAAGTCCTGCCGGGCCTCGTCCAAGATCTTGGTTGCCTCTGATCCCTGGAGTTTTGCGATGTCATCCTGGTATTTCAGCAGAGCGCCGAGGCTGTCTGAAATCGTCTGGGGATCGAGGGTCACCGCGTCCAGCGCGACCAGTGCCTTGGCCCAGTCCAGCGTCTCTGCCACGCCCGGATTTTTGAACAGGTCCTGCCCTCTAAGCCGTTGAATAAATGCGGCAACTTCGCGCGACAGCGTCTCGGATGCCTCCGGCGCTTTCGCCCTCAAAATCTGCATTTCGCGGTCGAAATCAGGGTAGTCCACCCAATGGTAGAGGCAACGGCGCTTCAGCGCGTCATGGACTTCGCGGGTGCGGTTCGAGGTGACAATAACGATGGGCGGTTCCGGCGCCTTAATCACACCAACCTCCGGAATTGTAACCTGAAATTCGCTTAGGGCCTCCAGCAGAAACGCCTCGAACGGTTCGTCCGCGCGGTCGAGTTCATCGATCAGCAGAACCGGCGCACCGCCCGGTTGAGGGCGCATTGCCTCCAGCAAAGGT
>CALGNW010000242.1 GCA_937958345.1 uncultured Neomegalonema sp.
TTGAGACGGGCGTGCGCAGCACGACCACGCGCCGTTCCGCCCCCACGGGGCGGCGCGATGCGCCACCCCTCGGAACGGCGCTTATCGCTTTGAACTTTCTGTTACCTTGCCGGAAAGGTCGAGCGAACTTTATACAATGGCTTGGCTAAGGTTAGCTTACTAATGTTTGTCATCCCAGAATCGCAGGCTGAAGTTATTCAGCGCCAGTGTGCGTTCATCAGGTACTGCGCGGAAGGAATCAGGAATGCTTCCACCGTCACCGCCATCTCTAAAATAATCTCGAACGGAATAGAGTGCTGATTGTTTGAAGTGCTCCCAAGTTCGAGAAAGCTTTTGTCTAGCTCTGCTCTATCAATTGCTGCGATTGTTTCTTTCTCTAACTCGCTGAGGTAAATACTCATAGCTCTCCCGCATGGCAGTGATCAAAATGCTGGACTACTTACTAGCATCAAAATTGTGCAGCGGCGACACGCGACTGCCCGCCCCCACCGGCGGGCGCGTCCCGCGCGGAGAGCGCGGGCCACACCAGCCCTCGGCCGGTCGCTTGATCCGCTTGTCACCGTCTTGCGATTAGGCAAAACCAATCGCGGCAGAGTGATCCGGCCCGTCGCAAGGCGTGCCCGTGTCGGTATCGTCACTTTCGAACCGCCTGTAATGATGCCCGATCGCGATTCGCTGTTCGCCGTAAAACTAACGCGCAGCGGTATCAAATTTCCGTCAGTTCTTGTCCGCATACAGAACAAATCATGTTAATGAATTTTTGTATTCTGTATATATTTGGAATATCGCCGTTAAGAGTGAATTTCCGTTAATATATACTGGCGACGCTAAACAAAATCGGCTGTTCTTCTCTTGATGTAATTTGAGGAGAAGCAAAGATGGTTAACAACTTCAAGGCGATGATGGTTGCCGGTGTGCTTGCGGGCGGTTCGCTGGCTGCGACCCACGCGTCGGCTGGTTTTCTGACCGCCGGTCTGACAAATATCAGCGCGCCCTCGGTGGTCACCGCAACGGACGGTGCGGCAACGACCCTTCAGTCCAGCGGTCTGCTGATCAAAGTAGCCGGCAAGGGTAAAGGCAATGGCGGCGGTAACGGCGGTGGCGGTGGCGGCGGCGGCGTAACCTCGTCGGGTGGCGGTGGCGTAACCTCTTCGGGTGGCAACGGTTCGTCATCGTCGGGCGCCGGTTCGGTTCCCGTCCCAAGCCCGCTGCTGATGATCCTCGGCATGCTCGGCATCGCTGCTGTGCGCCGTCGCAAGGCTGTCTGATACCCGCTAACTCTGCACCGGAACTTCCCCGGTGCATCACAAGGCAGACAGGCCCGCTCGCACCGCGCAGCGGGCCTTTCACGTTTCGGCTGGCAATCTGGCCCGTCCCTTGCTGCATCCTTCCGATACTCTCAGGTTGCGACAAAACAGCGGAGAGTTGGATTGAAACGAGACACGAGGTCAGGGGAAAATGGCTGTTCACCGTCCGAAATACGGAGCGTTCAAGTTCAACCAGATTTGTCCCAGCAGTTGGGTCAGTTGGGGGTGCTACGGTCTCGGCATGGTTATCGCGATGACGCCCGCTGCTGCGGCGGATCTGGCAACGGCATCAACCGGTCTTGCCTTTCTCGCGACTGCGATCGCGCTGTTTTTCGTCTCGGCCTCGATGGTTCAACGGCACATGCGTCTGTCGCTTTTGTCCAGTTCTTACGGCCAGCCACGAACCCTGACGACCGGCGGCGTGTTCGGGTATACGCGCAACCCGATCTATGTCGCGTTCCTGCTGCCGCTGTTGTCCATCGGCTATTATTCGGTCCCTGCGGCTCTGGCCGCCAGCGTGCTCTACCTTGGCCTGATGACGACGTTCATTATTCGCGGTGAAGAGGCCATCCTGAAAAGGACATTCGGCGCACCTTACGAGGCGTATGCCGCCGCGACACCTCGGTGGTTGTTCTTCTGAGCACAGGCTTTTAGTGTCGGTGCATGGAATTTGCGAGACCGACAGAAATAGACGAGGCGCTGGCGCTTTTGGCGTCCGGCCAGTGGGACGTTCTGTCGGGGGGAACCGACTATTTCCCCGGCCTGCGGGACGAACCGCCAACCGCACCGATTCTGGACATATCAGCGATTGACAGCCTGCGCGGAGTCACCCGCACAGCGGACGGCTGGCGCATCGGGGCGCTGGCAACGTGGACAGACGTAATCCGCGCCGATCTCCCGCCTGCCTTTGACGGTCTGAAACTGGCCGCGCGCGAGGTCGGGTCTGTGCAGATCCAAAACCGCGCGACCCTTGCGGGCAATCTCTGCAATGCCTCTCCGGCGGCGGATGGCGTGCCGCCCCTGCTGACACTTGATGCCTCGGTCGAGGTTGCCTCGGGCACGGGCCTGCGCACCCTTCCGCTGTCGGAATTCGTCCTTGGCAACCGGCAGACCGCACTGTCAAAGGGCGAGATGGTCACGGCCATCACCGTGCCGGAAAGCGCGGGGCAGGGCGTGTCGTCCTTTCTCAAACTCGGCGCACGCAAATACCTCGTGATCTCGATTGCGATGGTCGCCGTCCGTTTGGTGATCAGGGAACAGCGCATCGCGGATGCCGCCATCGCGGTCGGCGCATGTTCGGCGGTCGCGCAAAGGCTCGGCGCGGTCGAGGCTGCAATTAAGGGACAACCGGTGACACAAATCGAACAGGCTGTGACGGCGGGGGATTGTGCGGCGCTCACGCCGATTTCAGACGTCCGCGCACCCGAAGCATACAGGCGCGAGGCCGCCGTCGAACTGATCCGCCGCGCGCTCGATCATGCTGCGGGCGGGGGTGTCTCGTGAGGGTCAACGGCGCCGAGGTCACAACCGCCAATCCGGCGGCGCGTCTGTCATCGGTTCTGCGCAACGAGCTGAACCTGACCGCGACAAAGATCGGCTGTGATGCGGGCGATTGCGGCGCGTGCACCGTGCTGGTTGACGGCGCGCCTGTCTGCGCCTGCCTCACGGCATCGGGGCAGGTCAGCGGCGGCGACGTCACAACGCTAGAGGGTCTGGCCGATGATCCGATGGCCGAGCGCCTGCGCGAGAGCTTTTTGCACCACGGCGCGGCCCAATGCGGCATCTGCACACCGGGGATGATGGTGTCTGCCGTGGCACTGCTGCGGGAAGAACCGCGCCCCTCGCGGGTTCAGGTAGAGGACGCACTCGGCGGCGTGCTGTGCCGCTGCACCGGCTATGCAAAAATCGTTGATGCCGTGATGGCGGCAACAACGCTCAACGCGCACGGCGAACGCCCGGCGGCAGGGGCCAGCATCGGCAGCGCGATCCGCCATCTTGACGGCGCGGCAAAGGTCGACGGCTCGCTCGACTATGGCAATGATTCCGTGCCGCAAGGGGCATTGCTGGCGCGGGTGATCCGCTCGCCGCACCCCCACGCGGCGTTCACGTTCGGCGATACCCGATCCTATCTGGACGCGCACGGCCTGATGGCGTGGTTTGATGCGGCGGATATCGAGGGCACGAACTGCTTCGGCGTTATTCCCCCGCTGGCTGACCAGCCGGTCTTCGCCGAGGGCGTTGCGCGCTATCGCGGCGAGGCGGTTGCCTGCGTTGTGGGCGAGGCGGAGGCCGTTCGTGCCTTGCGCGAGGCGGACTTTCCGGTGACGTGGGCCGTGCGACCTGCTCTGATGACCCCGGACGAGGCGCTTGAGGGCGACTTGCTGCACGCGGACCGCTCGGGGAATGTGCTCATCACCGGCCTCGTTCAGCGCGGCGATGCCGGGGCTGCACTGGCAAACGCCGAACACACCGCCACGGTGCAAACCTCAACGCCGTTTATCGAGCACGCCTATATCGAACCCGAGGCAGGCTGGGCCGAGCGAAAGGGCGACCGGATCGAGGTTCACGGCTGCACACAGGCCGCGACGATGGACCGCGAAGACCTGTCCGCAATAATGGGCCTTACGCTGGATGCGGTGCGCGTTGCGCCGACGGCATGCGGCGGCGGCTTCGGATCGAAACTGGATGTGTCATTCCAGCCATATGTCGCCATCGCTGCATGGCGGCTGAATCGGCCCGTCGCCATCTGTTACACCCGCGCCGAGTCGATGCGCGCGACCACAAAACGCCACCCGTCAGAGATCACGCTCACGGTCGGTTGCGATGCGGATGGCACGGTCAGCGGTTTTGACTTTCAGGGAACCTTTAACACGGGCGCATATGCCAGTTGGGGACCAACGGTCGCGAACCGCGTTCCGGTCCATGCCTCCGGCCCCTATCACATGCCCGATTACCGAGCGCGCAGTATCGCCGTGCATACCCACTGTCCGCCCTCAGGTGCATTTCGCGGCTTTGGCGTGCCGCAATCGGCCATTGCGCAAGAAACCGCATTTGACGAATTGGCGGATACCGTCGGCATGGACCGCCTCGCGTTTCGCCTGAAAAATGCGCTGCGCGATGGACAGCCCACAGTGACCGGGCAAGTGTTCGACACGGGCATCGGAATCGAGGCATGTCTCGAAGTCCTCGCGACCCCATGGGCAGAGGCGACAGAGCGCGCCGCCGCCTACAACCGCACCGCCAACGGCTCAGGTTTGCGCAAGGGCATCGGCATTGCCTCTTGCTGGTATGGCTGCGGGAATACCTCGCTGCCCAACCCGTCGACCGTCCGCATGGGCATCAC